>JAMOTK010000077.1 GCA_027062365.1 Sulfurovum sp. | reverse complement strand
CTGGTAACTTTTCTAATATCTCTAGGGTCATCTCTATATCAATGAGTTCTTTTATTTCTATTTTCATAGCTTATTTTAAACATATTTATTCTTTGTTATTGCTTAGAATTGTATGAAAATGACCTACCCTTATGATGGGAGAAGACTCAATAGAAAATTTACAGAACAAAAAGAGATATTAAATGATATATGGGTATTTGATAGAATACGAATTTTAAATTTATTGAAAAATAGTCAGGAAGAAATCTTATCTTTAAAATCATTTGAAGAGATAGTTGATAAAATCATAGAGTATGAAGAAGATATCGTCTAATTCATAAACTCCTGACCCATCCATCCAAATATATCACTATTGTCTCTAAGGGATGAGGTAAGTACATTAAAACCTCTCTCACAGTGATACTCCAATGCCTTTTCAAATTCTTTTTCTGTGGTAAGTTGTTTTTGGTGTTTGTTTGCTACTATGAGAGCCATTAGTCCATTGTAGTCAGCTTGGTCTCCTGTGAGGTCTAGTTTCCCTTTTCCTGTCAATACATCTAAACTATATACTTTACCATTGGTAAAATCAATTTTTTCATTTATATTTATTTGCTCTTCTAATGCCAAAGATATCGCTGTTGCAAAACGAATAGTTAGCCACTTAGGTTCATTTTCAAAACCTAAAAGTCTTGCTATACGTGGTATATATTGTTCTGTATGTTCTGTAGTACGCATTATACTCTCCCCATGGTAATTGATTTGGTATTGATGATGTCGCTTATTTTGGCTTCCTCAATGGATGTAGCTGAACCAGCATTAGTCAATTTAAATATTTGAGATAGATATGGGACTAGAGTCTTGAACCCTTCATGTTTAAGTTCACTAGGTGTTGGTAATATGATTACTTGTTTTGAAACCTTTGGATAAAACTTATTTAGAATAAGAGACTGATTCTTTTCATCCAATCTACCAAGAGGGGTATCTATTATCATGGGAATATCCTCTGCTATATATTCAGATATACCCCAAATGAGAGCCGTAGCTATAATCTGTTTTTGTCCTGATGAGCCTGAGAGTATATCCATTGCATTACCATCTATATCATATAGATTGATATTAAAATTTTCATCTAGAGTAATCTTGTTCGCATCCCAATCTTCTTTTTTGAGTAATATAAACTTAATATTAATAGATTTCTCTAAATTAATTCTTTTATCTTTTTTTATCTTCTTCTTCATAGCCAAACTAACTACAATAACTGACTGTAAGGTTTTGATTTTACTGTTTGCAATGTTATTTTTATGTTCTTTTATTGTAAGTTTTGCTAATTCTCCTTTCAAACCTTTTTCTTCTAGTTGAAGTGTTGAGATGTTTTCTTCTAATTGTTCACATTTGATATTTTGGCGAATAATATTTTCTGTAATTTTTGTTGCCGTGATAAAATCTTCCTCATATTCCTTTTTATCATCAGCTATTTTATTTTCAAGTATTACTATGTCAGATTGAGTCTCTTTGATACTCTGAGTAATACGAGAAAGATCTTTTAGTAGTTTAGATAAATCTATTTTTTCTAAAACATCAAATTGTTTCTCTATTGTATGGGGATTGGCAAAAGAGACACTTTGATTTTTATTGCTAGATTTAAAAACTTTATCAAAAGCACTAGCGATTTTATTTTTGCTGTCTATGTTATCTAGTAGCTTCATAAACTCTTCTTTTTTTATCAAGAGTACATTTGCGTCTATTTGAATCTTTCCACGATAATTACTCTCTATATCTTTGTTAACTTTTGATTGAAGGGAAGGATTTAATAATAATGGTAATTGCACTAATGTCACTTGTTTCATCTGTCTTATTAATTGTTGTCGTTCACCCTCTTCTATCACTAATAATACTCTTGCTTTAGATAATGGTTTTTGAAAACGACTTTTTAATTTATTTAACTTATTCTCTATCTCTCTTTTTTGTCCTTCCATATCTTTGAGGATAATCTTTTTTTCACTAGAAAAAGTCTCTTCCATTTGTAATATTTTTTGTTTTAATGCATCATATACAGTTTCTTTTTCCTCAACCAATACTTTCAAATTTTGGTCTAACTCAGCTCTATTTATCTTACGGATTAAGTATTCTGCATCATTAATCATTTGATCATATATATCAAGCTCTAGTACATCTTCGAGCATTTGAGTAAACTCTGCATGAGAAAAGTCAGCAATTGTTTGAATCTTTTCTCCATCAAAGAAAAAGAATCGAGCCATTGTAGGGGAAATCTTCTGATTAATGATATCTTGAGCATCGTCACCTTGAGCTAATAAAGTATGCTCTTCGTCATAAATCATTAAGCTTTCAATATATGAGTTGTCTTTGAAGTTAAAAATACGCTCAACTATCAATAGCTCATCATCATCTATTGTCACAACTATTTTGGCTTCCTTGATACCGTCAAGCTTTGCTTTTCGATTAAGTAGACCACTGAAATTTTTATTGCTATTTCCAACGACAAAGTCTTCTTTACTAAGTACTTGATTTCCAATAGTTAAAATATCCTTATTTATACCATGCAGTGCTATCTTGATAGAATTAATAAAAGAAGTCTTACCAAAACCATTTTCACCTATAATCAAGCTAATTGGCTTATCATTATCATTGAAATTAAAACTTTTTACACCATAATATGAAAATATATTTTCAATCACTATAGATTTAAATCTCATTGACTACTCCATTTGAAAAGTTTTCAACCAATTTTTCCATATCACTAAAAATCTTAGTACGCTTGATTTGATGTCTATAACTATGTTCTTTTTGCATCAAATCTTCCATAAGTTTTAGTGGGATATTATTTTCTTGACATAAATTTTCTATAAATTTTTTCTCATCTCCACTGAAAGATTTTACTGAGTTATAGTCAATAAGTCGGTTAGTCTTGTGAGACATAGTAATCGCTGTCTCAAAAAAATCTCCATCATGAAGCCACTCTTTTTGAATTTGAACTATCTCTTCATCTGAAATTAATTTTTTTGACCCCATTTTTCCTAATGAAATCAAATGTTGCTCAATAGTAAGAAGCTCTTGCAAAAATTCTTTTCGTACAGATAATAAAAATGGCCCAACTGATTTTTGTCCATTTCTTCGTCGTGGTTGCCGTTTTGTATGGTCATAACGATATTTCTCCAACTTGTTTCTAAAATCATGGAGAGGTCTCATCCATTGGTCACTGTCATTACGAAGCATATTTGCCATAGATTTATCTTGACTCACTACTGTACAAACCCAACATCCAAAACGCGTTTTTCCACACGATGTAGATTCAGGATTAAGAGCAATATTGCAATCTGCTTCCCCTGAACCTTTGTCGTAAAGCTTCATCATGTCTGAATGTTCTCCCCAAGGAGCAGAATAACTACTTAAATATGTCCAAACATCTGTATTTGTCCAATCTTTGATAGGGGAGAAGACAAAAGCATTTGGTATCTCCGTATGTTTTGAAAAGCCTCGATGGTTTTCATTCCGTTTAGCAATAGAGTCAGCACGAGCCTGTGATTCGTCGGACCTAACACCTAAAAGCATCAAGATAGATTCATTGTTTTCTGTGAGTGATTTTAAAAAATTTGTGGCAGGCTTAATCTTTAGTCTATCTGTACACCATCGAAAGGTTTGATTGGGCGAAGGATAACCCTTTCCAACTAAAAGTGTCCAAAAGCTTTCTGTTACCTTTGGCTTAAGAAGATTTACTTCCATATTTAAATTTTCTTTTTCAATGAAGTTAGATATTTGTGTTAGTTTGTTGCTTGTATAGTCTTCTATGACTGGCATCTCTACCCCTGTATCAGAAGATACAATATATATTTTTTTTACTGTCTGTTGACTTTTACTTAATCCTAGAAACATTTCCATCACTAGATGTAACACGGTAGTAGAGTCTTTCCCTCCCGAAAATGTGACAACCCATGGTCGAGAATCTGCTAAAAATTCTTTTTTAAGTATATTGTTAACAGTAGTAATTTTTTCTTTTAATTTTATCATATATCAAGCCTTTACATTAAAATGAATTATATCCAATTAGTCTCTATATCAATTAAATATACTATTCCTATAGGAATAATTAGAATAATAACCAAACTTTCCTTAATCTAAAGTATTCCTATAGGAACTTGATTTTAATATATTAATCTATTAGAATTTACCTAGTTTATTATAATAAGGAAATTAATATGAGTATTCTCTTGGACGAGGGGTTAATATTGTTACGTAAAAATATAGGAAAAAATGTTAGAAAAAAAAGAAATGAAGCAGGGCTAACGCAACTTCAACTTTCGCAAGAGATTGGGCAAACATCTACGACCATAATATCGCAAGGAGAACTTGCTAAAAACAAACACTTTAATATCGAACAACTTTATAAGATTTCAAAAGCTTTAGATTGTAATATTTGTGATTTTTTAATCTAAAAGGTAATACATCCATGCTAACCATGAACCATGACCTACAAGGGGCATTAGAAGAGTACATCATGCTACTAGACAAAGAAGCGTACTTTGAGGCACATGAAGTATTAGAAGAAGCATGGCATCCCTTACGATTGACTAAAGACCCCCTTGCCAATCTACTCAAAGGGTTAATCAATGGGGCTATCACATTTGAACACATCAAACGTGCAAAGAAAAATACCAAAGACAAAGCCCAAAGGGTCATCGCTTCGTATGAAAGATACAAGCATTTAGCCACAGAGAAGATACCTCACTACAGCTTATTTAAAAAAGCCATACTAAAGATAGAAACCCTAAAGATACGTCATAAAGAGATGTTTGATAGACACTAACAAAAACTTCTATTTTACGAAGTTATTGACATCCTACACATTCTTGTGAACGGTCTTCTATATCGTTACTTGACTCTGGAGATTGGCTTCTTAGATAATAGGTTGACTTTAATCCAAACTTCCATGCGTTCATATAGATTTGATTTAAGTATTTACCTGAGGCTTTGTCAAGGGTAATAAATATATTGAGTGATTGTCCTTGGTCTAGCCATTTTTGTCTTATCGCTCCTGCTTTGACAAGGATATTTTGGTCTAAGTCATACGCAGGGGTATAGTACTGCCATGTATCAGCTGAGAGATTGGGTGCAACGACAGGAATCAATCCTGAGAGGTTTTCTTCAAACCATTTGCGTTTATAAACAGGTTCAATAGCTTGGGTCGTACCTGTCAAGATAGAGATAGAGCTTGTTGGTGCTATCGCCATAAGATAGCCATTACGCATACCGTCTATTTTGACCTTTTCTCTAAGTCCTTGCCAATCATGCGTATACCCAAAGAGTCCTCCACGGTCTACCAGTTTACACGCATTGCTATTGGCTTTGTCGATAGGAAAGACTCCCTTTGACCAATCAGAGCTTTCAAAGGTAGGATATGCTCCTTTTTCTAATGCCAAATTACTTGATTCTCTAATCGTATAATATGAAAAAGATTCCATCACTTCATCTATCTTGGTAAAATGCTCATGGCTTCCCCACTCTATCTTTGATTCTGCCAACATCTGTGCTTCACCCATCACACCTAACCCGATAGAGCGTGACTTTTCATTGGTTTTTTTGACTTTAGCAAGAGGATAGAAGTTTAAATCAATCACATTATCAAGCATACGCACAGCAATAGGCACAACACGTTCTAAATCTTCTTTTGTATGTACCTTAGATAAATTCACAGAAGCGAGATTACATACAGCTGTATCTCCATCAGTCTTTTCTTTATCCACTATCCATATCTGCTTACCATTGAGACTATCAAGTGCTGTTACTTTTCTAGCAGGTTTGGTCGTACCGTTGTCTACGGTAATCATTTCATTCTCATCATAGGCTTCTACAGAACCATCCTCAAATGTAAACTGTGTTTTATACGTATTAGGAGAGGTGTTTTGAAAGATTTCAGTACACAGGTTCGTCGAACGTATGATACCTACATGCTTGTTTGGGTTGGCACGATTTGCCGTATCTTTAAAGGTCAAGAAAGGATTGCCTGTCTCAAAGTAAGAACGCAACATCTCTTTCCAAAGGTTTTTAGCAGAGACCACTTCTCTAGTAATCTCATCTTCTGAATTTTCAAGTTCTATATAACGTGCTTCAAAATCTTCCCCATAAAGCGTAGTCAATTCTTTGACTTCATAAGGGTCAAAGAGTGTCCATGTAGCATCGGCTTCTACCCTAGACATAAAGAGGTCATTGAGCCAAATAGCAGGAAACAAATCATGTGCGCGTCTTCGCTCTTCGCCAGAGTTTTTCTTTAGGTCTAAGAAGTCTCGTATATCCACATGCCAAGGCTCGATATAGACAGCAATAGCCCCCTTTCTTGTACCCAATTGGTCTACAGCAATCGCCACATCATTGGCAATCTTTAAAAACGGCACAATCCCACCAGCTGCGTGTTTGTGTCCATCAATATAAGACCCCATCCCACGCACCAATGACCAATCCCAACCGATACCACCACCAAATTTAGAGAGCAATGCCATCTCTTTAAATCCATCAAAGATACCTTCTATATTATCAGGCGTTGAGCCGATATAACAGTTATGGACATTGACCCCTGCTACAGAATAAGAGTGGTCTTCTTCTACTTCTATATTATAGACTTTGTCTTCAAAATAAGTAGAATATTTATCCGTAATTTTCATGAAATATTCGTTTTCAAACCAAAAATATCTTAAAGTAGAAGAGGCTTTAGGACTTAGATTAATTTTTTCTATGTTTTTATTGACTTTTAATATAAAATTTTTATCAGCATTCACACCAATTTTGAGATGACTTGCTTTGATAGTCGCCCATTTGTGCTTTTTGAAATCTTTTTTCATAAATGGTGATAATCCACATCTAAGCGATATTTCAAAGAGTTGTTTAATGAGATTTTTATTAGACATAGTAAGTTGATAACCCTCTTTTAAAGCACAGCCATCACCTCTTATTACTCCAATTAATAATTCTTCTTGTACTTCTGGGTTTGCAAAGAGTATATCATTATGAAGAAGTTTTTTATCAAAACCTGTGCCTATCAAAGCATCAAAAAAGAGACCAATAATTTTGCTATGGGCTGATACATTGGTGCTATTATCTCTGTTAATATTTACATTTGCTTCTATCCCAAAGATATTTTCTAAAATATTTTTGCTATCTTCTATATAAAATAACTCTTTTGAGCCAAAAGTAAAAGTAATAGAAGACCTATCTTCTGCGATATGCCCTTCGGCTAAGAAATATCCAATAAGACGCATGAAGTCTTTGGATAACTCTATTTTGTTATTCACAGCTTTAATTTGATTATTTAAAAAGCTTCTTTCACAAGAATAAAATGACCCTGATGAACGCTTAAAGAGTATTTTGTCCTCTTGGGTAATAATATTTTTTGTTTTAACATAATCTGATATATACATTGTCTTTTTGTGATTATGTTTAGGATAAGAGATAGATACAAAATCTCCTTCATTAAGTTCTGTAATTTTATGCCACTTTGAACTAAACTCTTGCTCTAAAAGGTCACAATCTTTTTTATATTCACCTTTGAGTGTAAAACATCGTTTACTTTTTCCTTGACTTTTTAGACAACTTCCTAATTTTCTAATACATTTAATATCATCTTTTCTAATAGACAAAACAGGATGTTCTTCTGTAGCTTCAAGTGTATCTATGAGTCCATTAATATCTAAGGATATAAGCTCTTTGGCATAGTCTCTCTCAAAGAGTTCATAGACTTTTTTAAATCTATTTTTATGCGTAAGAACTAAATCACCTTCTTTTATCTTGTCTATGGCTTTGTAACCCTCTATCGTACGAATAGCTGTACCTTTGGTAAAACACGAAGATAATTGATGTCTAGGCGTTCTAGCATTAGAAAGCGTTGGCGTGGCAGCCATGACTTCAAATTTAGACAAAATATCATAAAATTTCTTTGCCCATGTTTGAGAATCAAATTCATTTTGAGCCAAGAACATTGCCACACCCATAAAGAGTTGCTGTGGTAATTCTATAGGTACACCTTTACGGTCTTTGATTAAATATCTATCATAAAGTGTTCTAATACCTAGGTAATTAAACTGCAAATCACGTTCTGGTTTGATATAATCATTGAGTTCATCAAGGTCATATTTTTCTTTCAGTCCTAAGACGATACGCCCTTCTTTCTCCCCTCTTTCAAAATGGTCACGCAAATGGTTATACCCTGTAAAGCCTGTCACTTTATGATAAATATCATATAAAAAAAGACGTGCAGCCACAAAAGTCCAATCAGGTCTATCTATATCTATCTTATCCACTGCTGTTTTTATAAGTGTTGTTTGTATCTCTTCAGAACTTATCATATCTCTAAATTGAAGCTTTGCATCTACTTCAAGTTCACTCTGACTCACACGCACCAAGCCCTTAACGGCATCGGCTGTATATTTTTGTATTTTACTTACATCTAAAGTTTCTACTCTACCATTTCTCTTGACAACTCTTATCATCTTACATCCTATCCGTCTCGTTTATAGACGACTTTTATTAATCCGATTTTACTCAAATTATGCTTGAAAGATTGTTAAAATTCTGATAAATTTTAATGATATTTAGAGGAAGATTAAAATAACAAAATAGCTAAAGTATGTGTCATTTTTTATTGTCTAAAATGATTTTTGGGTATAAAAAAGAAAGTCTCTTTAGCATTCACAAATACTTTACAAGATACCCAAAAGAGTTTCAGAAAGTAATGCTACAATGAATCATTAAAAATAAGGACATCAAATGAAAATTCTAAAACATACAGCCATACTAAGCTTTGTCGTTTGTACACTGCTTCCTTTTGAAGCTATAGCAGAAGAAGCGAAAGTAACGAACCGTGTACTCATCACCAATGCCAATATCTTTGATGGTGAGCATGAAGCACTAGCAAAGGGAATGAGCCTTTTGGTAGAGGGCAATAAAATTGCTAAAATTGCCAAATCTATTGCTTTGCCTAAAGGGGCAACGGTGATTGATACAAAAGGTAAAACGCTAATACCTGGGCTGATTGATGCCCATTGGCATACCTAATTATGCCAATACACCCGCGAGTACTTTGGTGACTGGTGATATGAGTGAGGTTGCCATTATCGGATTACTTGGTGCGAAAGATACGCTTATGAGAGGGTTTACTTCGGTACGAGACCTTGGGGGCAATCCTTTTGCTGTCAAGAAATTTACAGATACAGGAAAATACGCTGGTCCTCGCTTGTATATTTCTGGCCCTCCGATGAGTCAAACTTCGGGGCATTTTGATTTTTATGGCAAAAATGATAAACCTGCCAATGCCTCAGACCCTCTTAGCTATTGGGAACGCAATGGGCTTATTATGACGGCTGATGGTGTGCCTGATGTCATCAAACGCACAAGAGAAATCCTTCGTATGGGTGCAACACAAATCAAGATAGCAGGGGTGGGGGTGGAGGGGTATCTTCTGCCTATGACCCACTAGATGTACAAGGCTATACCTTTGAAGAGATGAAAGCCATCGTGGATATTGCCAAAACTTGGAATACCTATGTATCTGCCCATATTTTTACCGATAAGTCTATTCAGGTTGCATTAAAAGCAGGAGTCATGTCTATAGAACATGGTATGCTCATCAAAGATAAAAAGACGCTTGAAATGATGAAAGAAAAAGGGGCATGGCTGTCTATTCAACCTCTTTTTGATGATGAAGACCGTCTTCATTTTGACAATCCAAACAGTACACAAAAATGGATTGAAACCACAGCAGGGACAGATAGAGTCTATAAAATGGCTAAAGAAATGGGTGTAAAAATGGCTTTTGGTACAGATGCCCTTTTTGACCCTGCTTCTGCTGCGAAGCAAGGCAAGATGTTAGCGAAGTTAAAACGATGGGTTACTACTTATGAAGCCCTCAAAATAGCAACTTCTCAAAATGCTGAACTCCTCAAACTCTGTGGTCAACGCGACCCGTATCCTAGTGATTTTGGTGTGCTAAAAATTGGTGCGTATGCCGATATGATACTCGTAGATGGAAATCCTCTACAAAACCTAGACCTCATAGCAGAGCCAGAGAAAAATTTTGTGATGATTATGAAAGACGGCAAGATTTATAAAAACAGTGTAAAATAACAGACTTAAAGGATTAAGATGAAACGCTCTTTTTTACTCATAACACTCGTTCTTTTGGGACTATATTCCCCTTTGTTTGCTTCGTCAAACCCAATATTGATTAATAATGTCAAGATTTTTGATGGACATAGCGATAGCCTTTCTGCCCCTTCTAATGTATTGATAGAGGGCAATAAGATTGTCAAAATATCCACCACAAAGATAGCCACGACAAAGAGAACCCAAATCATTGACGGCAAAGGTCGTGTGATGACACCCGGCTTTATAGATATTCATGCCCATGTCATGCTTCAAGAGTCTTTTGGGACTTTTTTGCAAAGGGATTCTTTTTACATCGCCTATATTGCTTCAAGAGAAGCCAAGAAATTTCTTATGCATGGCTTTACCACCATTCGTGACCTTGCAGGAAATACCTTTTCTATTAAAAAAGCCATAGACCAAGGTATCTTGGTAGGCCCTAGAATATTCCCTTCTGGTGCCATGATTTCTCAAACCTAGGGACACTCTGACCATAGACATGATTCAGATAAGCCCCTCAGCATAGGAGGACACCCTGCTGTTGATGAACTCCAAGGACATACAGCCCTAGCAGATGGAGAAGCAGAGGTACTCAAAACCGTGCGTGA
Organism: Sulfurovum sp.; assembly: GCA_027062365.1. Classification (GTDB taxonomy): domain Bacteria; phylum Campylobacterota; class Campylobacteria; order Campylobacterales; family Sulfurovaceae; genus Sulfurovum. The sequence goes on along the minus strand of JAMOTK010000077.1, from coordinate 3,991 downwards.
ACAACTTCGTCGTGGAGCATCTCAGATAAAAATCTCTGTAGGTGGAGGCACAGGCTCTGAAGCTGACCCTTTAGATGTGGTGCAATATACAGAAAAAGAGATAAAAGCAGCCGTTAATGCTGCCTCAGATTGGGGTACTTATGTCACGGCTCATGTCTATAATACAGATGGTGTTCGCCGTGCCATAGACAATGGCGTAAAGTGTATAGAACATGGGCAACTCATGGACGAAGAAACACTGCAATACATGAAAGAAAAAGAGATTTGGCTCTCTCCACAAGTCATCGTCTATACCTATCACCCCAAAGGCTTTACAGATGACCAAAAAAAGAAACATGACCAAGCCTATGATGGGATTGACAGTATGTTCAAGTCAGCCAAAAAGATAGGCTTTGATAAGATAGGTTTTGGTTCGGATATTATCTCTGACCCAGCAATGTTAGAGAGGATTAATGAAGAGTTTGTATTTAGAACCCAATGGTTTGACAATGCAGAGATTTTAAAACAAGCCACCTACAACAATGCTCAAATTCTGGCGATGTCAGGAGAAAGAAGTCCCTACAAAGGCAGACTAGGCGTGATAGAAGAAGTGGCTTTGGCTGACCTATTACTCATTAACGGAAATCCACTAGAAGATATCTCTATACTCAAAGCCTACAAAAAGAATATCCAACTCATCATGAAAGATGGTGTTATCTATAAAAACATTCTAAAGTAGAGCAATCCATGAAATTAGCTACACTCTTAAAATTTCAATTTATGTTCTTTCTCATGGCGATTGGCTATCTTATCATGAGTTATGTTTCTATCTCCAAAGGCGAAGCTCCATTAAGCCCAGCTGACCCTTTGATAAGTGGGTCTTTTTTACTGCTTTATGGGCTATTTTTAGTCACAGCCATGTTTAAAATGGACTTACTCTATCGTATTTTGATGGCGATAAGTGTCCTTGGATTTGGCTATGGTGGCGTGATATTTAATATCTTGAATTATATTCAAAATGGTATTGAAGGCTACAGTTCATTCATGGCATGGTTCATCGCTGTTGCCATCAATAGTTATGGGCTTGTCTTTAATCTTTTGGCAATGATGGGAAAGTATAAACAATGAAAAACCTTTATCTACTACTCTTAGGTTCAACAACGCTTTTCGCAGAAGAATATTTCACAGGCATAGATATGAACGCTGAATATACAGCCACCTATCAAGGCGACAGTAGCAACAGTCAAAGTTTTACTTATGGAGGAAAACTTGATGGCTTTATCAGTGTAGACAGCAACAAAATGGGTCTATGGAAAGGTGGCAAAATACTGTCACATATTGAGTACAGACACGGTAGTACCAACGCATCATTGGGAAATGCCATTATGCCTGTCAATACGGCTACGATTTTACCACTCTCTGCCCCTACAACACTCGTGGCTTCATCGCTTTACCTTGCCCAAACACTCTCAACAGATACGAGCCTATTGCTAGGAAAATTTAATGTCCTTGACTTCTTGAAAGGGGACGCATTTTGGGGAGGTTGGGGAAACCATCGCTTTATGAATGTTGCCTTTGTCGCACCTCCTTCTGGCGTACTTCCCCCTACCATCTTTGGGGCTATCGTACAACACAAATATGCCAATATAGACTTCACCCTCATGGTATATGACCCCAACGATAGAACCGAAGAGTATCTACCCAATACGCTCTTTGATGATGGGGTAAATCTCTCTTTGGCACTCAAAACCACCTTTGATAAAACCACAGTGTCTATCAATGGTATCTACAGTACAAAAGAAGGCAATGATTTATCTACGATTATGAGAGAAGACGAAAATATAGAGCCAAAAACCTTAGGTAGTTCCTATAACCTAAGCCTACAAGTTTCACATCTATTTTATGATAACAGCATAGAAAACTTTGGAATTTATGGTAAAGTCAACCTCTCCGATGGCAATCCAAATCTCATCAAAGCCTCTTTTATCGGTGGCGTATCTGCCAAAGGCATACTCTTCAACAGACCCAATGACAGCTATGGCTTAGGCTATTTCTATTACGCTTGGAGTCCTGACCTGCAAGAAGCTTTAGTAGAAACCAAAAGTATAGGTGATGAAAGTGGTGTAGAAGTGTACTACAACTATGAACTAAACAAACACATTCATATCTCTGCTGATATGCAATATATTAATACAAGCTTTACAGATGATGACAATGCACTTATCTTTGGGATTCGGACGAATGTGGGGTTTTGAGAGATAGCTTTTTTAATACAAAGTCTCATTATTAGCTACTTCCTCGCTATGAGCCTTGGTAGCCAAAATAAGATGATATTACTTATTTTGCTTACTAGAGGGTGAAAAAAGTTTTTTTAGGGCTAATTTTGCGTCCTATCTCTAGGTAAAAAGACCCCTTTGATACAATTAGGGTTTAAAATAGCAAGTTGGATATGATTTTTTTCTTTAAATCCTGCACCTTTATAGAGTTCTTACCCTTCCCAAAACCCTGCTCTTACAGAATCAAACTCCATGCCTTCTTCTTTTGTAACTTTATGAGCAAAACGGATAACTGCACAATCAAGCTCTCGCTTTTTAAAGTCAAAATCAAATTCATGATTAAAGGAACTGTTGTGAGGAAGTTTTTCACCTTTTTTATTTAGAGACTTTTCAAATTCCTAACCAATCATAAGCATTATTACTTGGTTTAAAATCTAGTTCTTTATTTAATATTTTGATAGCAATATCTTTGTCTAATCCATGAAACCCATAGATAAATGATGGTTTTTTAGTGTACATTTATGATTTTCTTTTATTTGCTTTGCTTCTTTCAACTGTTTCTTTAGAAAAGTATCTAGTTACCATCTTCATCAAGAATACGAGCTTCAATCAAAAGTCTATTCCACTCTTTATCTGTTCTCTTACTTGCTGATTCTTTTACTTTATTCATAAGTTCAACCATTGACATAATGAGACTCCTTTAATTTAGTGTATTCTATTTTAGCATAATAAGATTGATTTTTGATTGATTTGGAATTAGTTAAAAAAGGGATAAGTTAATAAATGGAAGTAAGACGAGTATAATATTCAACCATCTAGGGCTTACTAAACGCTCTATATCACTACCTTACTTCACGAAATAAATGATATTATAATAATACTCTAGAGAAGCCAAAAAAAATTATAATTTTATTTCTTTTCTGATAGAAATTCCACAGCTAGAGCTGTGGAACTAGCTAAACCAAACCTCTGTCTTTAAGTTCTAACCTTGCAGCATACGCTCTAACCCCTGAACTAGTAGCATATTTTTTTAATTCGCTTTCACTCTTATTAACCATTTCTTCTTCTTGCATTTTTTTTGCTTTTATTCTAATTTCAGCTGCCTTATCAGCCATTGAACCAGCAATATTTGTAGCACCCTTAGCGACTTTTGTTAAAGTATCAAAAAGACCCATTAGTATTTCCTTTTATTTATATTTTGAGATTGAAGACCATTGGTCAAATGTAGTTGCTTTACATTGGGAACAATACCAATATCCAGGCTTTTTTTCATGCATTGTCCATTGACCACATCGGGGGCATTTTTTTCCTCTTGCCATATAATTTTCCTTTTTATCGTATTAAATATTTTTTTGTTCCAATCCGTCCTCGGTTGGAATACCTATAGTCGGCTCAATTAATTCTCGTAAAGTAATTTTTTCATATTAACTTCTTAAAATTTTAATTTCCCACTAAATATATTCACTATAGGGAATGGTTTAAATATTATAAGTACCTAAACTAAATTAAACAATACTATCTATACCCATTAAAATCAATCTGATAATATGTACCATAGCCATCAAGAACCTTCTGAATGTATTGCATCATATTTTTCCAACTTAAATACGCAGAATAATCAATCCAAACATATTTCATAAATCTCCAAAGTGTTTCAATGATATTTAATTGAGGAGAGTAAGGAGGTAAATAGCATAAAGTTAATCCTTTGTTATCCCACCTAGCAAGATTTGATT
>JAMOTK010000076.1 GCA_027062365.1 Sulfurovum sp. | reverse complement strand
CGCTCAACGATGAAGAAATTATAGAAATTTACAAGAGAAGATGGGACATAGAACAAGGGTATAAAGAGCTTCGTGAACACTTTGGATTTGGCAAAGAAGAAAATAGAATTTATGAAGCACTTATTGCGAGAATAACACTCTCTTTCTTTACCTACAATATAGTCTCTTATATCAATCGAATTAGCAATGAACCCAAAACCATCGGAGGCTTATTTAAAGACTTGGAATGTGAACTTCATACTTTAGCTATTGCTATGCAAACATTTATCTCTATCTTGGATGAAATAGCCAAAATAGAAGATATTGTAAAGAGGAATGAGGATTTAGTGAGTATCATCGCTGTGTTGCAGGATGTTACGCAGAAAATGCTTGGGTTTAGGTGCGAAAGTTAAGATGTATTATTTACACGACAACAAGAAATTACTGTCTTTAACCTCCCATATTGAGTGTTTTAGACCCTTTCTTGCTAAGGAGTCTTTTTATGATTTATATTGCTTTAAGCTTATGGAGAACTTTTTTTAGGTTTTTTCTTTTATTGGATGGGGTTGTGGGGTATAATTAGAATTTCTGTCTACACAACTCCCTCTAAGTATAAAACACTAGAATATAATAAAGTTATATAAAAACGATTAAAAACAAGAGAAGAGAAACTGGTAATAGGGGAGATGAATACTAAAGTGAATGCAAAGACAGGAATTATAATCAATAATTTAGTTAAGGCAATAAAATTTATTATGATTTTATTTTTATCGACTTTAACACTTCATGCATCAAAAAATATAGATGTGTCTTGGCATATACACTCTTATTATGAAGAAGATAGTAGGTCTTTTAATATTTATGATATTCTTAAACTAGAGAAACAAAATAAATTTCAAGATTATGATAATAAGGGAAGTGTTTTTAGTAAAGGTTATACTAAATCTACTTATTGGATTAAAGTTTTAATAGACAATAAAACTTCATCAAATGCCATAAGAAGTTTTCAGCTAGATAATTCATGGTTGGATGAAGTTGATATATACCTTGTGCAGGATAATTATATCCTACACAACTGGATGATTGGCGATAAGCGAATACATAACCCCTCTAATCACAAATCTCTTCATCCAAATATAGAACTAAATGTTCCTAGTGGTAAAAGTATTTTGTATCTAAAGGTTTCTACGGTAGAAGCTTTCATTGTACCTTTTACAATAGATACCCCTGATAATATTAGCCAATCTACATTATTAAAGTTATCTTTTTTTGCTGCTCTTTATGCTACTATCTTTATCATGGCTCTTTATCATCTACTTCTTTTCTTTTCTAGTAGAGATAAAAGTTATCTATTTTATACATTTTTTATGTTTAGTTTTATACTAACCAATAGTAGTTACAGTGGATTTCAATACCAGATTTTTTTACATGACTCACTATGTCTACCTTCATTTTTAAATGCATTTTATATCTTTACTTATCAATATATTGGTGTTTTATTTGTGATAATATTTCTTGATACTAAAAGAACCATGCCTAAAGTACATAGGCTATTACTTTCATTTATAGCCATAGATATTAGCATTCAAGTCATAACGTATATCTTTGAACTTGAACACTTAAAACAGTCTCTAGCCGTTGCGAGTCTGACTATTTTTGGACCTATGCTTCTGTGGGTTAGTCTGTATGCACTCAAAAACAATTCTCAGTCTAACCGTATTTTTGCATGGGGTATATTCTTTTCTCTTATAGGCTCAACTATTACTGCACTTTGTGCTTATGGGCTTTTACCTTATACATTTTTTTATTTTCATGCTGTAGAGTTTGGTTTCCTTATAGATGCTGTTTTAATCTCTTTGGCTCTTGCATCAAAATTAAAATATATATCTAATCAACTGCATGATACTATTGCTACATTAAAAGAAAAAGATATACAAATAGAAAAAGAAATCCAAGCCAGACTAGCATCTGAATATATAAGCTACGAAAATAGTAAACTAGCAAACTTAGGTGAGATGATAGGAAATATAGCACATCAATGGAGGCAGCCTCTAGCCCAATTGAGCTATATAAATGCTTTTTTGCATGAATACATTCCTAGCAAAGATAAAAAAGTTATAGAGAAACTTGAAAAAACAGATAATATCATTGAATTTATGTCCGATACCCTCAATAACTTTCAAGACTTTTATATTAATGATGATACAGAAACAAGTTTTAAACTATACGATACTATAAAAACAGTTTTAGATTTAACAAAACATTCGATAGAACTAAACAGTATAAAAATTATACTAGATATAGATAATACAATAACTATACATGGCAATAAAAATCTATATGCACAAGTAGTGCTGTCACTTATACAAAATAGTGCAACTGTAATAAAAGATAGAAATATTGAAAATTCATTTATACGTATCTCTCTAAAATTAGAGAATTCAAAATCTTATTTAAGCATAGAAGATAATGCAGAGGGTATTAAATTTATGCCTATAGAAAAGATATTTAGTATATTTGTTAAAACCCCTAAATCTTCTTCTACAGGTATAGGTCTTTATATGTCTAAAAAGATTATAGTTCATAAGTTTCAAGGTACAATTAATGTTTCTAATACTAAGAATGGAGCTTTATTTATAATTGTCGTTTAAACTTATATCCTTGTCCATATACAGATTGAATAAGTTCTTTACCTATTTTGGTTCTTAGTCTTGATATGAGATTTCTCAATGACGATATGGTCTTAATCTCATATTCCCATATTTCATAGATGATATATTCTTCTTCTATTACGTAGTTTTCTTTACTTAGAAATAACATCAATAATTGTTGTTCATTTTTAGTAAGAGGAACAATTATATTTTTATGATAAAGTAAATTTTCTTTTTTAGAAAAAAATAATGTTTCAGATAATTTGATATTAAGTAAATCGTTTTTATCTATGTTATTAGCAAGTCTAATTAGCAGTGTTTTTAAGTCTTTTAATAAAATAGGTTTAATCAAATAATCTACAAGATTCAATTTTAATGCTTCAAAAAGTAATGATTTTTCACTATATGCACTAATGAGAGTTATAGGTATTTCATTATTTTCTCTACGTATCTTTTTTACCAGTTCAATGCCATTAAGATTTGGCATTTTAATATCAGAAAAAATCATAGTAGGGTGTTTTTCTTTAAAAACTTCATAGGCTTCTACCCCATCAGATGCTTCATATATCTCTAGCACATATATCTCTAGTAGGTCTTTTAATTCATTTCGTAATGCTTCATTATCATCTACTATGAGTATGGTGGATTGTTTTAATATTTGTTTTTGTGTAGTATTCATAATAAAGAGTTTATCTAAAAAATAGATAAAAATCCTTATTGTGATTATTTTATACTAATATATCAAAACGGACTATTCTCAGAACTAAGAGCAGAATCCGTACTAAAACTTGTGTGTTCTTGTACTTTTGCTACATTCCATTGACTAATATCTTGATTAAATATACTTGCAAATGAAAACATAGAATTCATATTAGTCACAGATGAAGTATCCCAACTTCCTATATCTTGATTAAATGCACTTGCAAAGGTAAACATACCTTCCATACTTGTAACTGCTGCTGTATTCCATGCACCGATGTTTTTGTTAAAAGTAGTATTATCAAAAAAGAGTGATTGCATATCTGTAATATTACAAGTATTGACATTACTCACATCATCACCATTGGCTATCTTAGTTTTGAGTTCATCAATGGTGAGTGCTTCACCTTGTGGGTGTACTTCTGTGCTTGATGTGATTTCGTCTGTATCTAGTACACCATTATTATTTACATCTTTACCCTTTTGTTCTATATAGTCATCACAGGTACTAAGGTATCCTGAAATACTAACTTTTTTACTAAGGACTTGTACTTCTGCTGCACTTGCTACTGGTGTTGGAGTTGGTGTAGGTATAGATATAACTACACCCAAATCATTGGCAAGTGCTTGTATCTCTTCTGTAGTATCTACTTCTTCTTTAGTTAGGTTAGATACGACTTCATTCATATCTGCTAGCTGTTCTGTGGTAGTAAGTCCTACTACACCTGCATCACTATAGTCTTGTAGTTTAGGTACTTCTCCACTTCCTTCTGCATGGGCTATGATTGTATTGAGTGCAGTGCTTTCATTGTCATTATCATTACTACTTCCACAAGATATAAATAAGATACTTGCTACTATAAGACTAATGCTTTTTGTGTATGTGTTCATGTGTATATTTCCTTTTTTGTTTAATTTAAATATTAGAGTTCTTGTAAAACTCGGAAGTGATGCTTTAGCGTCACCATTTGACTAGGCTAAATATTCTACCCTTACGGTATACTTAATATTCATACATAAGCCGTAAGGGCAACCCCTTGTGGTTGCCCTTGGATTTCACAAATAATTTTAATCTTCAGAAGCAGGTGTATCTGAGAGTATAAGCGATAATATAGCTGGAAGAATATTAATAAACTTTCTACGATTCTCAGCTTCAATTGCTGCTTCTTGGTCTGTACTTATTAGATGTATCGTAAAGTTTTTACTTGTAGTAAACTCTCCATCTTTTACACGTACCGTTACTGTTGCAGTCTCTTCAGTTGATAATACTGCCGCATTAATCTTTAAACTTAATGCGACACCATCATACTCAGCTTGTTGTAAAGCATTTGTCCATTGAGGCTTTAGCTTCACAAAAGTACTATCATTGACACTCACATCTACTTCAAGGTCATCACCTTCATTATCGTTTACTTTTAAACCTAAGGTAAAACTTGTCGTAGCATTTAGCGTGATGTCTGCAAGTGGACTTTCAATCACAGGGGCATCATTGACAGAAGAGATATTTACTGTAAATGTTTGGGCGGTACTTATTCCATTGGCAGTAGCTGTGACTTCTATAGTCACTACACCAAATGCATTTGCCTCTTGACTTACTACCAATACACCATTGACTATATCCACTGTAACAATATTATTATTAGATGATGTTGCCGTATAACTTATTGGATTATTCTCTTCATCTGTTGCATGTAGTGTGATATTCAAGTTTGTAGAATCTTCTATACTATTTATATCTGCAATTGGGTCTAGTACAGGTGCATCATCTTCTGCGGTTACATTGATAGTCACGGTATATGCTGTAGAATTACTTTCTCCATCATTAACCATAAATCCAAAAGTAGCATAAGCGATTCCATTGTCATTGCTATAAGGGCTAAAGCTTAGATTGCCTATATCGGCTAGTAGTATCTCTTGGTTTAGTGTTACATCCACATTATTAAGCATTAAACTTCCATTATCTTCTAAACTCGTGATAAAAATAGATTCTAAAGTATCTCCAGTATCTACATCCGTGAAGTTGAAGTCATTACTAATAAAAGTTTTGTTTGTGTCTTCATCTATGGTAAAGCTTATATTTGAAGCTGTTGGTGCATCATTGACATTGGTTACTGTCACAATAGAGTTTTTAGTATCTTTAGCTCCATCGTCATCTGTGGTAACTACTGTAATGTTTGCTTCACCAAAGAAGTTAAGCGTTGGGATAAAGGTAATACTATCATTACTTTCTACTACGACTGTTCCGTTTGTAGCACTTGCTGTTGTTGTCACTGTACCATCTACATCAGTTGCTGTGAAGCTTATATTCACTGCTGTATCTTCTTCTGTAGTGGCTGTTGCAGTGATGCTAAGTATAGGGGCATCATTGACATCAGTTACTGTCACAATAGAGTATTGTGTATCTGTATCTCCATCATCATCTGTAGTAACTACTGTAATATTTGCTTCGCCATAGAAGTTAAGCATAGGAGTAAATGTAATTGTACCATTTGCATTCACTACAACTGTTCCACTTGTAACTGTTGCTGTAGTTGATGCTATTGTACCATCTACATCTGTAGCTGTGAAATTAATAGAAACATTCTCATCATCTTCAGACATAGTAGCTGTTGCATCTACTGTTAAGCTTGGTGCAGTATTACAAACTCCTGCATTATCGGTGATGCTTAGTGTAAAGTTATGCTCTACTGATTCTGTACCATCACTTAGGACAAGAGAAATGTTATGCTCACCTAAGTTGGCACATGTTGGCGTTCCTGTAATAAAAGCATTAAATACCAATTCAAAGTTTGTAGGAAGTGTGGTACCTGACGCAACACTCCATGTTAGGCTATCTCCATCTACATCATTTGCTTGTAAAAGATAAGAAAAAGGATGATTTACTTCAACTGTTGTGATGGGTGTGCTTAAAATTGTTGGTGTATCATTGACGCTTGTACTTATTACTGTAGTATTGTTATCTATAGTAGTATGTTTTTCATCCCTGACGACAATAGTAAAGGTACTCGTTTCTGTAGAACCTGCAATACCTCTATTCTCACTTGGAGTAAAGACTATCGCTTGAAGTGCAGTTTGAACAGAAGAGAGCGTTCCTAAGTTTATAGATGTAGCAGATAAACTTCCTTTGGTAGGATCATCTATAATGATAGTAACATTTAGGTTATCACCCTCAGCATCTGCTAAAGTAATCGTAGAGAATGGTAAAATAGTTCCTGTATCATTCACTTCTTGGTTTGCTAATGCACCTGAAATAATTGGTGCAGTATTACAAACTCCTGCATTATCGGTGATGCTTAGTGTAAAGTTATGCTCTACTGATTCTGTACCATCACTTAGGACAAGAGAAATGTTATGCTCACCTAAGTTGGCACATGTTGGCGTTCCTGTAATAAAAGCATTAAATACCAATTCAAAGTTTGTAGGAAGTGTGGTACCTGACGCAACACTCCATGTTAGGTTATCTCCATCTACATCATTTGCTTGTAAAAGATACTGATAAGCAAAATGATGATTTACTTCAACTGTTGTGATGGGTGTGCTTATGATGACTGGTGTATCATTGACTCCTGTGGTGACTACAGTAGTATTTGCATCTACTGTTGAGTCTGTACCATCATTTATGGTGATACTAAAGGTCGTAGTCTCTGTCTCTCCTCCTGCTAGTTTGTTTTCTGTAGGAGTAAAGACTATCGCTTGTAATGCACTTTGTACTGAAGACAAAGTACCTGAAGCTATAGAGTTTGTAGAGAGTGTTCCGTTTGCACTACTATCTAGCGTGATACTAATACTTACATTGTCATTTTGGGCATCACTTAATATAACAGAACTAAAAGGAGATATAGTTGCTGTGTCTAGTACTGCTTGATTCGATACTGTTCCTGAAATACTTGGTGCAGTATTACATGTACCATCATCTTCGACTGTGAGTGTAAAGTTATGCTCTACAGAGCTTGTCCCGTCACTTAGGATAAGAGCGATATCATGTGTACCTAGATTTGAACATGTTGGGGTACCGTTAAGTGCTAGAGTTGCTGTGAGCTTTTTAATAGCATTGTTATCAGTATCTGCGATATAGACATTTCCTGCTTCATCTACTGCAAGATTATATGGATTATTTAGTTCTGATGATAATAAAGTAGTAAGTACACCATTCACATCATATTTCTTGATGCTATTACTATCCGCATCTGCGATATAAATATTTCCTTTTTCATCTATATCAACACCACGTGGATTATTTAGTCCTGATGATACTACCGTAGTAAGTACACCATTGACATCATATTTTTTGATGCTATGGGTATAAGTATCTGCAAGATAAATATTTCCTTCGCTATCTACTACAATACCAAATGGATAAGTTAGTCCTGATGATATTACAGTAGTAAGTACACCATTCACATCATATTTCTTGATAGCTCCATTATCGCTATCTGAGATATAAATATTTCCTGCTTGGTCTACTGCAATACCATAAGGAAGATGTAGACCTGATACTAAAGTAGTAAGTACACCATTCACATCATATTTCTTGATAGCTCCATTCTCGCTATCTGCGATATAAATATTTCCTGCTTGGTCTACTGCTATCGCACTTGGTTGATTGAGACCTGATGATACTAAGGTAGTAAGTACACCATTTACATCATATTTCTTGATAGCATGATTATAAGTATCTGCGATATAGATATTCCCTGCTTGGTCTACTGCTACATCTCTGGTATGGAATAATCCTGATGATACTAAAGTAGTTAAGCTTTGATAAGTGTTACCAATACTCAACCATGATGGTAAAGTTGTACCACCTAGCACTGACCATGTCAATTCATCATCATCTGCATCTGTTGCACCTAATACATAATCATAAACACTATTTGCATCTGTTGTTATGATTGGTGTACTTGTTATGATTGGAGTGTCATTGACATTATTTACCGTAACAATAGATATTTGTGTATCTGTATCTCCATCATCATCTGTAGTAACTACTGTAATGTTTGCTATACCATTGAAGTTAGGTGTAGGGGTAAATGTAATAGTACCATTTGCATTGACTACCACTGTTCCATTGGTTGCTGTTGCTGTTGTTGATGCTATCGTTCCATCTACATCTGTAGCTGTAAAAGAGATATTTACTGCTGTATCTTCATTTGTAGTTGCTGTTGCATCTACTGTTAAAGTAGGTGCATCATTCACATCAGTTACCGTAACAATAGATATTTGTGTATCTGTATCTCCATCATTATCTGTAGTAACTACTGTAATGTTTGCTATACCATTGAAGTTAGGTGTAGGGGTAAATGTAATAGTACCATTTGCATTGACTACCACTGTTCCATTGGTTGCTGTTGCTGTTGTTGATGCTATCGTTCCATCTACATCTGTAGCTGTAAAAGAGATATTTACTGCTGTATCTTCATTTGTAGTTGCTGTTGCATCTACTGTTAAAGTAGGTGCATCATTCACATCAGTTACCGTAACAATAGATATTTGTGTATCTGTATCTCCATCATTATCTGTAGTAACTACTGTAATGTTTGCTATACCATTGAAGTTAGGTGTAGGGGTAAATGTAATAGTACCATTTGCATTGACTACCACTGTTCCATTGGTTGCTGTTGCTGTTGTTGATATTATTGTACCATCTGTAATTGAGGCTGTGAAGTTAATATTTACTGCTGTATCTTCATTTGTAGTTGCTGTTGCATCTAGGGTTAAAGAGGGTATAGCAGTATTTGAAATATGATTAAACAAACCTGTAACATCTGATTGACTTAAGCTACGAGAATAGACTCTTACATCATCAATAAGACCATCGAAATATTCATTCAAGATTACAACCCCAATAGCACCATTAATCAGTGAAGCATTGAATCCTGTAACGGTATCACTTGAACCAAATACACCATCAACATATATACTTCTTGTACTTGTACTACTATCCCATGTAGCGACAATATGATGCCAATTATTAGTAATGTCTCCTGTAGTGTATTGTAAATCCTCAAACCACCAAAAATTATTAAGCCCATTTGGTTCTAGTCTTAATGCATTTACTTCATGTATACTACTAGAACTTCTATAATTACCCCATCCTATAATACCCCTATAACCCATTGTGTCAGCTTTAATCCAAGCACTTAGTGCATAACTTCCAGTAGTGGGAAAGTTTGTGAGTGTATTTAAGGCTATTTGAGAGTTACTGCCATTGAAACTCGCAGCATTTCCAAATTTACCTGCTGTGTAGGTAACATTACTGGGTGTTCCAGTATTGTCCCCACCTGCTAAGTCATTTGCATTGTTTTCAAATTCATAATGTGCGATTAGCCCTGTTGTAATATCTGCATAAGCTAGAGTTGTTAATGAATAGACGAAAATTATAAAAATTAATAATAATTTTTTCATTGTTATTCCTTTAAAATATAATATATATTCTAACTATATCTGAATATAATCACATAATAATCACATTTTAGGTCAGCAATTCTAATTCCCCTAAAATAAAAATAAGGTCATTATCCCAAAAGTAATATAATAAGGGATAAAGGAGTAAAAATGAAAGAATTATCCCAAAATATAAAAATAATAAGAGAAGGATTTAAAAAATTACCAGATAAACGAGGGAAAGAAGGGGAAATATATACAATAGAAGACATAGTACTAAGTGCATTTAGCCTTTTTTACTATATTAGACCCCCAATATTCTTATTTCTGTGTTTTAGAAAATTTTATTTTAGGGGAATTAGAATTGCTGATAATTATAGGGATACTATCAAGAAGAAAGGCAAATATGTACAATCCAATATCCACAGAGTTTTTTGACCAGTTAACCGTTGCTATGCAAAGAAAGATTCCTTCAAAGATAGAATATTATCAAAATGAAACACAAGAAAAAAGCCAAGAGAAACAAGAGATAAAAGCGTTGGTACATACAATGGAAGTCATCGATGGGTTTGAATTTTTAGTCTTAGATAGCAAAGAGAAAATCCGATTGGCATGGGTGGTTAAATTTAATGGCAAAAGACATAGAGAAGATTAGTCTCTACGTGATAAAAAAAGCTATCTCAATAAAACATATACCCTATGCCCCATACAGGATGAAAGTACTTAGCTTTGTGTTGGGGGTCTATTTTATTTTTGAGTCGGTTGATGGCTACGTTGATAGCATTGTCATTGACTCCTTCGCCGTCTGTTCCCCATACTTCCTCACGCAAGAAGTCTCTTGTAAGAGGTTTTTCTATCTGTTTCATAAAGGTGTAGAGAAGTTTAAATTCTAGGCTAGTCAGGGAGATAGGGCTGTCATTGAGATAGAGTGCTTTATTTGCAATATCTAAGATAAGTTCTTTGTGTTTGATGCGTGAGTGTGGGGTTAATGCTCCAGAGCGTTTGAGTAAGGCTTTGACTCTTAGGGTAAGTTCTTTAGGAGAAAATGGTTTGATCATGTAGTCATCAGCACCTGCTTCAAATCCTTCTTCTAGCTCAAAATCATTGTCTTTGGCTGTGAGAAATATCACAGGGATAGTATAGCCTACTTCACGTAAATAAGAGACAAATGTACTGCCCTCCATACCTGGTAGGTTTCTATCTACTAACATCAAATCAGGGGTTTCTTCTTCTAAAAATTGTTCTACATTTTGGGTAGAAACAAATCCAGTGACGCGATAGCCTTCTTTGTTAAGGTGGTATTCGATAAGTTCTAATATATCTTCTTCATCTTCAATGATGAGTATTTCAATATCTTTTTTCATAATCTTTTTTCATAGGAAGTGAGGATAAGGTGCGTAAAGTACGCACCTTAAAAATTAGTATCCACTTATCGAAATCATCGCTGAGAAGTAAGAAAGAAGTGATTGAACATAGAAGATAGCCGTAAAGGTAGCAACACCTGCTAATCCGATGATAACCATCAAAGGTTTAGAGATATTGTAATACACCGTATCTACATCTTTTACAGGGTCTTTTAAGAACATATACACAATGAGTTTCAAGTAATAGTATGCTGCAATAGCCGAGTTAAGTCCCATGATAATCGCTAATGGTACATATCCAGCATTTACAGTAGCTTGCATCACATAAATTTTACCCCAAAAGAGTGAGAATGGAGGTACACCTGCGAGTGAAAGCATAAATATCGCCATCATCACTGCACCAATTGGCATGATTTGGATAAGTCCTGCAAATTTCTCATACGGATGGTCATAACGTTTGTCAAATCTTCTGGTTTTGTGACGTGAAATCCACAACATTGCAAATGCCCCAAGGTTCGTAAACATAAAGAGAGCATAGTACAAGAAGATACTTGTATTCCCCTCTGTGGTATTTAGAGCCAAGGCTGCCATGATGAAACCAGCATGAGAGATAGAAGAGTATGCCAACATACGTTTGACATCATTTTGTACCAATGCCATAATATTTGCTAGTGTCATCGTAATCACTGCTAGGATAATCAATGTCCATCTTACCCACTCGATACCCAAGTCGATATACATACCAAAGATTCTGATACTCACAACAAAAGCTGCGATTTTGGGAACAACTGCCATATATCCAGCCAGTGGAGCAGATGCACCCTCATAGACATCAGGAGCCCATGTATGGAAAGGAAATAGTGAAAGCTTAAAAGAGAAAGCAACAAGCAAGAGTACAGATGAACCAAAGATAGCAATCATGATACCTGTATCATCCAAGCGTGTAGCTAAAACTTCTGCTACTTTATAGAGTTCTACTGACCCTGTCAATGCATAAACTACGGCTGAACCCATAGCAAAAAATGCAGCGGCCAATGCACCCATGGTAAAGTACTTCACCGCAGCTTCATAAGAATCTGCTCTATTGTGAAGTGCAATCAAAGTATACAGTGCCAATGATGCTGTCTCAATCCCTACAAAGATAAGGATAAGGTTATCAGTAGATACCATAAATTGGAATCCTGCTACCATAAATAAGAAGAGGGCAAAAAATTCAGGGTATGAATACTCATGGAATCTCTTTGAGGTGAGTGCCAAAGGGATAAATAACATCGAAGCACCAATAATCATAAGCTGTGATATGATAGCAATACCATCAATCAGCATGACATCAAAGAAGCCTCGTTCGTTGACATTGAGACCCAACACAGCACCAAAGTCTACAAATAGTATCAATACAGTAAGCATTACATACAATGATTTATCTAGTTTTTCATTCAATAAATCAATAATTAAAATAATCAAACCACCTGCAATCGCAATAAGCATAGGAGCAAGGGTAATAAGGTTTAGACTCTCTAAACTGACGTTAATAGGCTCTAACATTACTGTGCCTCCTTCGTTAATTTGGCAACTTTTATTATCTCTTTTGCCTCAGGTGTAATTGCTTTTTCATCCATAAATGTCAAAAGTGCATTGACTGAATTGTCAATAGGTGCTAAGATTGGTTTGGGATAGACACCTAACCATATCACGATAGCTACCAATGGAATGAGTGACCATATTTCTCTTGTGTTTAAATCTTTTAACTTTTTGTTTTCTTCTTTGTCGAGTGGACCAAAGAATGTAAGTTTCATTACTCTTAGCATATAGATAGCACCCAAGATGATAGATGTACCTGCTAAGATAGTCATCATAGGAGAGATTTGATAGAAACCAAGAAGTACTAAAAACTCACCCACAAATCCAATAGTAAGAGGAAGCCCTACAGATGCCATAAGCATGATACCAAAGATGATAGCAAATTTAGGCATCACCGCTGCCAATCCACCAAACTCTGAAAGCTCTTTTGTGTGTCTTCTCTCATAAATCATACCCACAAGCATAAACAATGCCCCTGATACGATACCATGCGATAACATTTGGAAGATAGAACCTGAAAGTCCTTCTGCGTTCATCGCAAAAAGTCCTAACATGATAATTCCCATGTGTGAGACGGATGAATAGGCGATGACTTGCTTAATGTCTTTTTGTGCATACGCAATCATGGCTGTATAAATCACCATAATAAGTGCTAAAACAGCAATAGGAGTAATCGCCATCACAGAAGCATCAGGGAACATTGGAAGTGAAAATCTTACAAATCCATACGTACCCATTTTAAGTAAAACAGCTGCTAGTATCACCGAACCAATGGTAGGTGCTTGACCGTGAGCATAAGGAATCCATGTATGAAATGGAAACATTGGTACTTTGATAGCAAAACCAATAAAGAATGCCCCAAAGAGCCATAATTGATACTCCACAGGTAAAACCAAGGCATACCAATCTGTAATAGCAAAACTCCATATACCTGTAAGGCTATGATAGATGTATGCTACAAATAACATACCTACTAGCATGATAAGTGACCCTGTAAAGGTATAAAGGAAAAACTTAATCGATGCGTACACTCTTAGAGGTCCACCCCATGCACCAATGATATAAAGCATTGGTACAAGAGAAAGTTCCCAGAATAGATAGAAGATAATGGCATCAAGTGCTACAAATACCCCTACCATTGTCATCTCTAAGAAAAGAAGTGTGATAATCATATTTTTAATATTCTTTGTCTCACCCATAGATGCCATACCAATAAGGGTCATCAATGTAGTCATAAGAATGATAAACAATGAAATCCCATCAGCTCCAAGATAATAAGAAATCCCCATATCAGGAATGAGAGGTATCATTTCAACAAACTGCATCCCTGCATTGTTCATATCAAAACTAAACCACAACCATAAAGAGAGAAAAAATTCAATCGCTGTGACGGTAATACCGTACGCTCTTATACTCTTTTTATCTACTACAAATCCTAGCAATCCTGCGATTGCTGGGAAGAATACCAATATACTTAATATATTATCCATTTTAACCCCTTAAGCTATCATCGCTGAAATAGCAGCGATTAATAATAACAACACAGCACCTACAGCCATCCAATTTAGATAGTTTGAAAGGTTACCTGTTTGCATACTTCTTGTTTTATCCCCTGAGACATAAAGGAATTTAGCGATATTATCTACCGTTGCATCAACAATTTTTAAGTCAACTTTTTTCCAAAGTACTTCAGAAATCATCATATAAGGTTTTGTGATAAACTCTTCATAAAACTTAGGTATATAGTATTGATTGATAAGCAATTTATAGAAGAAGCCATTTTCAACTTTTTCTGATCTTTTCCATGCTTTGTCGCCTGTTTGTCCATATTTTATGTACGCATAAGCAATCCCTGAAAGAGCTACAAATATAACAAGAAGCCCTAAGTATGTTGCCAAATGATGTGTATGTTCAGACATATCATACTGTACGGTAGTACCTATATTGTAGATAAAGGCTTTGTACGTTCCCATAAACCAACCTGTAATCACTGCAAGGACTGCCAAAGGAGACATTGCTACAAGCACAAATTTGTACATTTCGTGAGGGTCAAAACCTAGTGCCGTGTGACGGTCTTCACCATGGAAAGACAAGAAAACTTGTCTAAATGAATAAAATGCCGTCATACCAGCTGTAATCACCAATACAATCCATAAGATATAGGTATGTTCATTAAATGCTGTTTCGATAATCGCATCTTTTGACCAAAATCCTGCTAGAGGAGGAAGTCCTGCTAGTGCGATAGAAGCCACGGTCATATAAATCCATGTACCTCTCATTTTTTTTCTCAATGCACCCATTTTAAAGAGGTCAAGTTCATCATGCATTGCATGCATAACATTACCCCCACCTAAGAATAGAAGTGCCTTAAAGAATGCGTGAGCTGCAAGGTGGAACAATGCTATCCAATATGCACCAAGTCCAACAGCTGCAAACATATAACCTAACTGTGAAAGTGTAGAGTAAGCAATGATACGCTTAAGGTCACGTTCGACCAATGCCATAGACGCTGCATAAAATGCTACGAATGTACCTAAAGATGCGATAAAGAATGACACACCTGAGACTGCGTCCATAGAGTAAAGTGGATTAGACCTAATCACCAAGAAAACCCCTGCTGTTACCATTGTAGCTGCATGAATCAACGCTGATACTGGTGTAGGACCTTCCATGGCATCTGTAAGCCAAGTATGAAGTGGAAATTGTGCTGATTTACCCATTGCCCCAATAAAGAGTGCAATCGCAGCACCTACAAGGACACTATCACTAAGATAAGGAAGCTGTGCAAATACTTCATCATATTTTAATGAACCTGTATTCCAGTAAAGTATAAAGATACCAATAAGCATTCCAAGGTCAGCAATACGGTTCATAATAAACGCTTCATTTGCTGCCCATGATGGAGAGATAGAAGGGTTGTCTTTTCTGTCTTGGTCTGGCTTGTGATACCAAAATCCAACCAATAACCATGAACAAACACCCACGCCTTCCCAACCGATAAATAGACCCAAGAAATTGTCAGACATCACAAGTATCATCATCGAAAATACGAAAGCAGATAGGTAAGAGAAGAATCTATTAAAACTCTTGTCATGGTCCATATATCCAATCGCATAGATGTGTACGACCGTAGAAACCAAAGTAACTACCGTCATCATCGTAACTGAAATCTGGTCAATCACAAAGCCAAATTCGACATTGAAGTCTCCAGCATGAATCCAATCCATCATCGTGACCTGTATCACTGTACCTGTAAGATACAGATTATACGCCAGTATCGCTGAAGCGATAAAAGATAGACCAATCAAAGATGAGCCAATGACACCTACAAAGATTCTTCTCTCACTCATACCAAAAAGTGCTGCAAATAAAGAACCTACAAAGGGTGCAAAAAGTGCTATATATACTAAAGTTTCCATACCTATCCTCTCATACTTGCTAGGTCATCTAAGTCAAGAGAACCATGTTTTTTATACAATACAATTAAGATACCTAGTCCAACGGCTACTTCAGACGCTGCAATAGCGATAATAAAGAAGGCAAACATTTGACCTGTTAAATCATTGTAATAGTGTGAAATAGCTGCAAATGCGATATTGACGGCATTGAGCATGACCTCTGTTGCAAAAAATAGCATAAGTAGATTTCTTCTTCTAAGTACGCCAACCAATCCTATCGAAAATATTATCGCTGATACGATTAGGTAATGAGATAAACCTATCATTTTTTATCCTTTACTATCATAATTTCTTCATCTGCACCCAAATCTTCGGTGAGACTGTCATCCATCTTTTTACCTGCTAGTATAATCCCTGCTATCATAGCCACCAATAACATCACGGCTGCTACTTCAAAAGGTACAAGGTATTTGGTAAAGAGTACCATTCCTACATCTTGTGCATTTCCAACACCTTCCGTCATAGGATACAGTGCTGTAATCGCATCAGGATGGGCAAGGTTTGCTTGATTTAATCCTACAAAGATAAGGACAAGAACCAATGCACTCATGCCTCCTAATAAAAATACCAACGCTGAACTTGTATTTTTTTCTTTAATATCTTTGGTTGCATCAAAGAACATCATCGCAAATGAATACAGAGCCATAATAGCTCCTACATACACGATAAGTTGTACCACACCCAAAAAATCTGCACCTAAGGTAAAGAAAAAACCTGAGATAAGTACCATACCTGCTGCCAATGAAGTCATGGCATACAGTATATTTTTACTCATTACTGTTACTAAAAACAGTCCTATTATTAAAGCCGAAAATAGGTAAAAGGCTATCAATTCATACATTTTAATCTCTCCCTAGTACGCTAATGGCGTTTGTGTGATATTTTCGTCAGCATTTGGTGATACGGCACCAAAGCCATCATATTCTTGTTGTAAGTTCAATTTATCGATAGGCGTAAGCATATCTTCAAAAAGTGAATACCCTGCACGTTGTTCTGAAGCATTTTCATAACGTGGACCATGAACAATAGCAAGTTCAGGACACACTTCTGCACAATAACCACAAAAGATACAACGCCCAAAGTTAATCGTATATTCACTCACTTCTTTACGCTGTTCTTCATCATATCTTGTATCCATTGAAATACAATTTGAGATACATATCTTTTCACATAGACCACATCCGATACATCTATAATTACCAGATTCAAGTAATCTAAGCATATCATGAATGGCTCTATAACGTGGTGATATTGGCATCTTCTCAAAAGGATATTTTACCGTATGCACATCCCCTTTTACGAGTGTATTTATCATTTCTCTCATAACCACCCAAAGCCCTACAAAAAGCTCACCTTTGACGGCTCTTGTTACAACTTGTGTAAATTTTTCCATCCCTGTGTTGGGAGGTGTACCTACATCAAGTGTTTTATAGGTGTGTATGCCTACATTTCTATTTTTAAATTGTTCTAAACTCATATCTGCTCCTTATACCATCATTACTATGGCTGTAATTAGAATATTTACAAGTGCCAATGGCATCAATACTTTCCAACAAAGCCACATCAACTGATCTGGTCTTACATGTGGCCATGCGGCTCTTACCCATAACATTAAGAAGAAGAAAAATGCAATTTTCAGCATAATCGTCAACCATCCAAACATACTTGCTGAATCATATCCACCCAAGAATACAATAGATGCAATAATAGAAATAGTAATCATATTGGCATACTCACCAATAAAGAACATTCCCCATCTCATACCTGAATACTCTGTGGCATATCCTGAGACTACTTCGGCTTCATGCTCTAAAAGGTCAAAAGGTGTTCTATTGGTCTCGGCAAATCCTGCGATGAGGAAAAGCACAAAGGCTACAGGCTGTTGCCAAATCATCCATGATAAGACACCCTCTTGTTGATAATTATTAAAATCAACAAAAGAGAGTGACCCTACTAGCATGATAGGGGCTAAGATAGAAAGCCCAGTAACCACTTCATAAGAAAGAAACTGCACAGCTGTTCTAGCTGCTCCGATGATACCCCATTTATTCGCTTGAGACATACCAGCCAAAAGTGGACCATATAGCCCTGCTGCCATCATACCTAGTACAAATAAAATACCAATATTTAAATCCGATGCAATAGACGGTACAAATACCCCACCCAATAAAGGGATAAACTCTGGTATAGTAAAGTCTGGGAACACAGGCACAGAAGAAAGAGCAATAAATGCTGTCGCTGCTGTGATAATTGGTGCTATCATAAAGATAAATTTATTGGCATTTTGAGGGATAATATCTTCTTTTGTAAAAAGCTTGATTCCATCTGCTGCGATTTGTAATAACCCAAAAGGACCTACGTGCATTGGTCCTAAACGTCTTTGCATAAATGCAAGGACTTTTCTTTCGATATAGGTACCAAATCCTGCAATAGCCGAAATCACTGCCAAAATAATAATGGCTTTGATGATGATACCTAGTGCAGTGACCTGTGGTAGATCTGTTACAATATGTTGTGCGAGTGTTGTTTCCATATTACACCTTTCTCAATGTTACTGTTTGATAGCGTGACCCTGCAAAGAGGTCATACACACCTTGAGCTGATTTAAAATCTGGTACTTTTACAATATCCCCAAGGATTTTGGCATCGGCTACGACATCTAAAGTAATACTTCCATTTTCAAAAACCACTTCTACCTTATCGCCTAAACTCTCTGCTTTTTCTACACTTGCATACAGTGAAAATGTTTCAAAAATTTCATGAGATTTATCAGTAAAGTCATTAAATTGTCTAGCAGGATTACAACGATATGCAATCTCGCCTTCTAAAACAGCACTTTGGTCACACTCTGCTACTTCTGGTAGTTGGGCTTCTACATGACACGTTTCTAGTCTATATCCACGATTGTCTTTCCCATCATTGCTAAAGCTATTAGGTAAAGTATCAAATTCAAGCGATTTAAAGCCTTTATCTGTAGGCAACATCACCGTCCAATCAATAGTCAACGCAGGAGCATCTACAAGCTCTTTCATAAAGTCATTGAGTTCATACCCATTGTATTCAACCGCTGCATTGGTAGGAAGTACACGTTTAGCAATACTTGTGAGTGTCCCCTCTTGCTGATTCATCGCAGGTATATCTATATCCCCCGTCCCAAGAGCAGAGAGTCTAAAGTCACCATTTTCATTGTATCCAATGGTATAACCACTCTGTGCATCATCAAGTTCACAAAGGAGTGCTACCCCCAGTGCATTTGATTTTGGTGGTGTCATCACTACATCAATGTTACAAGTAGCCTCAACCAATGCTACCAATTTGGCAATATTTTCTGCTTTGTCATGATAATATAAATCTTCACCCAACATCATAGAGAAGTGTTCTTTTTTCTTCATCATTTTGGCAAATACATCATCAAATTTAGAAGCATCTCCACCCAATAAGCTCACAAGTCCATTGCTAGTAACACTAATTTCTTTGTCTACCATTTCAGTGACTTTTTTAGATACTTCTTCCTCTTCTCCACTCTCTTCATTAAGAACCATCTCTCTGACGGTGACTATCTTTTTCTCTTTGATAGTTTTTGTCTCAGTGTTTTTGAAGCTCTCAATATAGTCTTTGACTTCAGAAGAGAGTTTGTCTTTATCTGCAAATAAATCAAGTACCAAATAAAGTGCTGCTTCTTCAAGACCTACTTTATGATTGAAAACTTGCACATTTTTACCAAAGGTAGGAATCAATGTATCTCCAACAGGATGAAAATAAAACCCTGCCCCTTTATTGAGCTTTTGTACATTATTGAAAGCATATTTCATCGCAGGAGAATCATTTCTCAAAGCAGCACCAATAGAGATAACAAAATCAGACTTTTTCATGATAGCATCGGTATCTGTTGTCCAAAGTGAATTACCAGAAGCTGCTTCATAATGATGTAAGAATGTTTGAAAGGCTTTTACTTCAGGGTTATAAAGCTTGATTCCCATTTTTTCTTTTAATGTTTGAAGCATGAAAGCCTCTTCATTTGTTATCATAGAATTAAAGCGAATGGTATCGGCTTTTTTGAAAGCATTAATAGCATTCTTAAAGGCTTCTTCATCTTTGGTTGCTGTGGTATTTTGGAAGTCATAGGCAAAACGTGCTGACCCATCCAAAGAAACATACGACCACTCATTGGTGATTCTATAAATCTTCTCTGTTCTATCTTCTATAGAGGTAGGTTTGACTTCATAATAAATCTGTGCCCCATCAGAAGAATGTGCTGCTACAGCTGGTACTCGTTTTAAGTCCCATGCATTAGAGGTATAGACAAAATCTACAGATGCCAATGCACCTACAGGACATACGGCGATACATTCGCCACAGTCTGAACAGTTTGTAAAGTTTGTACCATTACTTGGAGCGATGATAGACTTTTGAAGCTTGTTCCACATAGAGTATGCATCTTTAGGCATAGTCTCTTTATAGCCTTTGTCTAATTCTGCACCTCCACGTTTGACTGTCGTAATCGCAGCATCCCCAATCATATCTTTACACACTGTGGTACATCTCTCACATACGATACAAAGACCTGAATCATAGTGTAGTACCGAAGACCAATCTGTGGTTTCACGTTTACCATCTGGTATCATGTAAGATTGAGAATCTACACCAAGCTCTAAGGTATAGTTTTGTAATTCACATTCACCTGATTTGTCACATACACCACACTGTAGTGGGTGATTGACATCATATACTTCCATAATGGCTCTACGCTCTTCAAGAATATTTGGCGTATCAACGGTGATTGCCATCCCTTCTTTTACTTTTGCGTTACAGGCATAAACTTGTTTTCCATCTGCTTCTACAAGACAAATACGACACGCCAAGGTAGGCGAACATCTTGTCAAGTAGCATATAGCAGGGATAAAAACATCATTAGCACGAGCAGCATTAAGGATAAATTCACCCTCTTTTGCTTTAAACTCAGTACCGTCAATCGTGATAGAAATCATATTATCTACCGTTTGTACTTCACTCATATTAGCTTCCTACTTTCTGAATTTCTACTTTACTAAACCTATAAGAGGATACCAAAGGCGTACTTAATCCCATATCATAGGTAGGGTTAAGGGCAATGGTTCCCTTCATAAATGTATCAATCTTAAACACTCGTTTAAACGTCACGCCATCAATAATAAAAGAGAGTCTCTCTCCATCACTTATCTTGCCTATCGTTGCAAACTGAGAAGAACCCAATAAAACAGCCTCTCTTTCTAAAGATTTACATATATGTGTAAAGGCTGAAAATTGTTCTTCAGGGTTGCAAATATAGATTACTGCCCCATCAAAACCATCCAATTCAGCCACCTCTTCTATCGTATCTTCTACTGCTACCTTAGCATTGTCCAAAAGATACCCTCTGTGTTCTACACCCATCGTGTCAAAATAATCAGGTAGCCCATCAAAAGCCAAGGCTTTAAATCCACCCTCTTTAGGTAAATTTGGGGTATAGTCAATCGTATATTCTGCATGGATTCCTAGTGCATTGGCAATGTCATTTAAGACATACCCACCATAAGGTTGAGACACATTCATCGGTACGACACGTTTGTCATTACTGGTAATTGTGCCTTCTTGTTGGTTTGCAGCAGGCATATCTAAGCTATTGTCATGCCTAGAAGCATCACCCAAAGCAGACAATACAAAATCAGCATCGGCATTGTAACCAATACTCTCTCCTTCACTTTGCTCATCGTCAAGGTCACAAATGAGAGAAACACCCATAGCATTACCAGCAGGAGGAACACAAACAACATTGAAATCTGTATATTTTTCTACCAATGCTAAAATTTTAGCAATATTTGTCGCTCTCGGATGTGCATAGAGGTCAGACCCTATGACCAAAGAAAAGCCTCTTTTTTTAAGCATAGACTTTCTAAGGCTCTCTAACTCTTCTTCTCCTACATTGGATTCAGCACTCAAATTGCCAATATCCAAATCACGTAGAAAAGATTGTACCTTGATAGGCAGGTCAATATCACGAAGTAACATCTCTACAAGTAAAGCACTCACACCCTCTTCACTTTGAGGTTCATATTTAATGAACTGTGTTACGATATTTTTCATCTCATTTTCTTCTAGTGGGTGCATATACGCGACTCTTGCTCTATGCCACTTTGAAGCCATGTTGATATGGTATTTAACAATAGGTGCATCATCATAAATTTTTGTACCTAGTACAATAATCGCTGTAGATTCAGAGATACCTTTGAGCGTCCCTGAGTAAAGATTTTTCCCAGTGATAGACCCATACGCTCTCATAAATTTCTGATATGCTCTAGCTTCCCTTGAAATGAGTTTTGCGCCTGTACGCTCTTTTATCTTTTGTAAAATAAAGGCTTCTTCATTGGTGATTTGTGATGCAAAAATAATATTTTTTGCATCTTTCATTGCTTTAACAGCTTTGCTAAATGCTTCTTTGTCTTTGCTCACATTTTTATTGGCATAGTCAAAACCATAACGCCCTGCTCCACACAGTGAAGTAAATTCAAAGTTATTGGTCACACGATAAATTTTATCATGTTTGACTTCATAACTCATCTGACATCCACCACCACAATGAGGACAAGCCGAAGGAATCTTTTCGAGTTCCCATGCATTGGTAGAATATTTAAACTTAGTATCTACCAATGCCCCCACAGGACACACAGCCGCTGCCTCGCCTAGTGAGGCATAATTTTTATCTTTTTTGGTATTAATAATCGTTGAAGAGTACCCACCAAATTGAAGTTTGAGTGCTTCATCGCCTGTAATCTCAGTTGAGACCCTCACACACTTTTCACACATGATACAAAGTGCAGGGTCATAAGAAACATGCCCCCAATTTTCTATCGGTCTGTGTTGTTCTCGTGTGGTAAAAGGCTGTTCTTTTATATCAAATTCCATTGTCTTATTTTGTAAATCACATTCACCAGACTTGTCACATACTCCACACTCTAAAGGATGATTGACATTATAAAGTTTCATAATATTTTGACGCTCTTTATGTAGTGCTTCATTGTCGGTTGTAATCACAGCACCATCGGTGGCTTTTTCTTGACAAGAGAGTATCGCACCCTCTACCCCTTCGACATTGACGATACACATACGACATGAGGCGATAGGTTTTACTTTAGTGAGATAACACATCGTAGGAATATAAATATCATTCTCACGTGCTATCGTAATAATCGTTTTACCAAAAGTACTTTTACACACTTTACCATTAATCGTGAGAGTAATTTCTTTACCTGTATTGATTGAATTATGAATACCCATCTTATACCCCTCTCATTAGACTGCTACCATAGAAATATAATAACAACGCATACATCTTTCAGCTTCAGAGATTGCCTCTTCACCTGTAAAGCCTAAATTGACTTCTTTATTGTTGGTGTTACGTTCTTCTGTTTCCAATTTTTGGCTCACGGCTCGTGGAATACCTGGCATCCAACCTGTAATTGTCTCTTTTTTATCATACACTTTTAGGCGATTTAAGTGGTCTTCCATGATTTCATCATCAAGCAAAGTACATTTACCATCATAAATATAACGGCTCATCACAGATGCTGCTCGTCTAGCCTGTCCTACAGCATTGACGATAGTCATCGGACCATATTCACAATCCCCTGCTGCAAAAACACCTTCTTTGGAAGTCATAAAGTCTTTTCCATTGGTCAAGATAGAGTTCCATGAAGTCATCTCCATGTTCCATTCTTCTGGCAAAATTTGTGTATCAAGTGCTTGTGAAACAGCAGGAATAAGATAATCAATATCTACTTCAAAATCACCATCATCAATCTTGACAAGTTGTGCGCGTCCTCCATTTGGGTCGGGGACAAGCTCAAATGTATTGACTTTAAGTTTGGTCAGTTTATTACCATCATCAAAAATCTCTTCTATAGCTGAGTGAAAGATAAATTCAACACCCTCTTCAACAGCTTCATGATACTCTTCATAGGTCGTGTTACGGATAATCGTTTTTTCATCACGACGGTACAGCATAATCACTTTTTTAGCACCCTCACGAATCGAACAACGCACCACATCCATAGAAGTAAATCCTCCACCGACACAGACCACAGTTTTGCCTTTTAGGTCTTCTTCTGCTGGGCTTCCGATACCATATTTATGCCACAAATTGACTTTGTCAAGCATAGAGATTGCACCCCAATATCCATCCATTTTTGGATTTTCATTATTGGCACGAACCTTTTTAGAAAGTCTTGCTCCAAATCCTAAAAGTGTTGCATCATACTCTGATTCTATCTCTTTGAGACGTTCTGCGTTCACACGATGGTTATTGGTAATACTTACCGTAGGCATTTCTAACACAAGATCAATATCTTTATTGTATTTGTCTATAGGCATACGGTATTCAGGTACACCCACAGCTACCTCTCCACCATTGACAGGTAAGTCTTCAAAAATATCAACTTGAATCCCTTCAAGTGCTAGATAATACGCAGCAGTAAGTCCTGCTGGACCTGCCCCGATAATGGCTATTTTCTTACCATCATTACGTGCTGGTTTTGGCTCATTTGGATGAAGCCAAGGCACTTCATGGTCGGTTTCATAATCAGCACCAATACGTTTGAGTTCCATAATAGAGATAGGCTCATCAAGATTCGCACGTCTACAAGCATCTTCACAAGGATGAGGACAAACACGCCCACAAGTATGAGCCAAAGGCATGGTTTGACGTGTAGCCGACAGAGACTCCGTAAAGACCATATCTCTCACACCTTCTATATACGCAGGAATATCCACATGAGCAGGACACATATCCGTACAAGGGGCTGTAACCTTGGCAATATAAGACGTATCTCCATCATAATGCTTAGAAGGGACTTGATTATCAATACAAGTAGTAAACTGCTCTGCATAGTGTTCCATTAAATCCAAAATAGGTTTTGGTACTGTTTTCCCAATTTCACATTTAGATGTAATCATCATCGTTTGACTTATCTCTTTGAGATGTATCACATCATCATGAGAACCTTCACCACGTGCAATTTTATCGAGCAAATCATATAGGATTCTACCACCCCATCGCCCTGGTGCGCAACGCCCACAGGCTTCTGAATATTCTTGATATTGTGCTGCATATTGGTTTGCCAATTCTACAGCATCTATATCTTCATCAAAAATAGCCACACCATCCCAACCGATAAAGGCTTTAGAGTTTGTGTCTCCATGGTAGGTTTCGGGTAATTTAAATCCCGTTTCATTCCACTCGTTAGCAGGTTTATCACGGTTGTCAATAAACTCATCCCTCCAAGTAGAAAATATTACTCCAGACATTACTCTGCCTTACCTAAATCTACTTTTTTGACGACAATCGTCCAGTCAACTTCATTGAATTTAAGTGAATTCATCAAAGTATGTCCACTCTGCTTAATCACATCAGCAGATTTTTGAATAGAAGAAAAATCTCCTACTTCAAACATAAAAATGCCTACTTCATCTACTTTGATACCCTTATCAATGAGTTCAAGCATTCGGTCATAAAAATCATCTTTTAAGTGTCTTAAATCATATCTTTTCATGCTGTCTCCTTATCTATCGACTTCGCCGAATACGATATTGGTCGTACCAATAATCGTAACAACGTCTGCAATGTATGTCCCTACCAAAAGCTTTTGAAGAAGCCCTGTATGGAAAAATGATGGTGCTCTACATTTGAGTCTATAGGCATACGGTTCACCTTCTGACTTGATGTAGAAACCTAGTTCACCTTTGGGTGATTCTGTTGGGATATACACTTCACCTTTTGGTGGTCTCATCCCTTGAGTCACAAGTACAAAATGTTGCATAAGTGCATAGTTTTGTGTCATAATTTCTTCTTTTGGAGCAGAAATATATTGTGGAGAATGTGCCATCAATTGAGGCTTTGTATCTTTATACATAGGGATAAGTTGTCTGATAATACGTGTAGATTGTCTCATCTCTTCAATATACAGTTTATACCGTCCATAAGAGTCACATCTATCAGAGATAGGTATATCAAAATCAAGCTCAGGATAAAGTTCATACGGCTCTTCTTTTCTAATATCCCATTTCACTCCAGACCCTCTTAGCATCACACCAGAACAGCCCCATGAAAGTGCATCTTCAGCAGAGATAACCCCTACATCTTCTAAACGCATTTTCCAGATACGGTTTTCTGTAAGCAAGGCTTCATAGGTATGTTCTACCTCATAATCTACTTTGTCACAAAATGCAGCAGCATTCTCTAGCCATCCCTTAGGAATATCAAGAGGAACTCCACCGATACGTACAGCAGAATGCGTGAGTCTTGCTCCACAATAGTCTTCCATTAAGTCCATTGCAAATTCACGTTCTCTAAAGGCATAAAGAAATACAGACATCGCACCAACATCAAGAGCATGTGTTGCCACAAAGAACAAGTGAGAGATAATACGATTAAGCTCTAAAAGCATTGTTCTAATCACTTGCGCACGTCTAGGTGCTTCGACACCAATGAGTTTTTCAACTGCCAGTGCATAGGCATAGTTATTTGACGTAGATGCAATATAATCGAGTCTATCTGTTGTGGGTAAAAACTCATTATAGGTCATATTTTCAGCCATTTTTTCGATACCACGGTGAAGATACCCAATATCAGGATAGGCTTTTACCACTTGTTCACCATCTAGCTCTAAAACCAGTCTTAATTGACCATGAGCAGAAGGATGTTGCGGACCAAAGTTGATAACCATAGTATTGTCATCACGCTCAAAATTGAGGTTTTCAAAAAATGGTGATAATTTATTTGCTACTTGCATACGCTCCCCTATCTTCTCTCATCTAATTGCTTAGATGAATTTTTATTATAATCAACCAAGAATGTTTCACTATACTCAATCGCTGTTTTGGTTTCACCCTCAGAAATATCTGCACCAAATGGCACTTCATATCCTACACGTGAGAAACGTTTTGTATCTTCTGTATCAATTTTGGCAGGGTCTCTGTTTTCAGGTCCGATAATATCACGGTACTCTTTACCAAAGATTTTATCTACTTCATACCATGAAGCAAATTCATCTCCTTGTAATGGATAGGTTTTAAGTAAAGGATTTCCTTCCCAGTCATCAGGCATTAAAATACGCTTCAAGAAAGGGTGATTGTTTACTTTGATACCAAACATATCAAACATCTCACGTTCAGCAAAGTTTGCTGATTTATACAAAGGTTCGATACTCTCAATCGCTAAGCCATTGGCTAAACGACAAATAACTCTTATTCTTTTGGCTTCATTGATATTAAGAAGTTGCCAAAAAAGTTCAAATTCATTGTCTTGTGCCAAATAATCTACAGCCGATTGCTCCGAACATTGTGTATAACCACATTTTTCTTTGAGTGTTTTCATCACTTCAAAATTGTTTTTAGGATTGATATGAATCACAAGTTGCCCTAATTCGACATAGGTCTCATTGGCTTGTGTTCCTACGGCTTCTACCACTGCTAAAAAGTGTGTATCTTCTACCGTGCTTCTTGGGACACGTGGAGCAACCCAAAATCTATCTGTATAATACGATTTTGCTTGAACATTGTCTTTTGGTACATATTTACGCATTATATTAACCTCGCTCTTTTACCCGTTTGGGTCGTTAAGTCTTGCTTTGTATTCTTTTTCATATCAGCAGACTCTTTACGAATTTTCTTTTGAAGCATCATCATCGCATATTGAAGTGTCTCAGGACGAGGTGCACACCCAGGAAGATAAATATCAACAGGGATAATTCTATCTACCCCTTGAACTGTTGCGTAGGTATTGAACATTCCACCTGTATTGGCACATGACCCCATAGAGATGACCCATTTAGGCTCTGTCATTTGGTCATAGAGTCTTCTTGCAAATTCGGAATGCTTCTTAGAAAGTGTACCTGCTAAAATCATCACATCAGCTTGTCTTGGAGAGGCTCTAAAGATTGTCCCCATTCTATCGAAGTCATAACGAGAAGCCCCCGATGCCATCATCTCAATCGCACAACATGCGAGTCCATACGTCAAAGGCCAAAGTGAGTTTGAACGCCCCCAGTTTACCAATTTGTCTACCGATGTTAATGCTATCGGTAATCCTGCCGAAGAGGCATAATTTACTTGATGCTGTGCCATTCAAGTGCTCCTTTTTTCCATGCGTATACGAAACCAATCGTAAGTAATAATATAAATAATAACATCTCAGCAAATCCAAACCAACCCAATAATTTAAAATCAATCGCCCATGGGAACATAAAGATAATCTCTACATCAAATAAAATAAATAAAAGTGCAATAAGATAAAATTGTACCGATATTGTATTTGGTTGCTTTGTTACCTCTGGTCCACATTCGTAGATACTAAGTTTGAGCCTCTCGGTGTCTAGTCGTGCCATTTTTCGTGATACCAAACGTGCAGCCCATAGCGTTGCTGGAAATGCTACAGCTGTTAACGCGAATAAAACAAATACACCAAAATATGGATGTTCTGTAATTACGTGAGTCATATTAATCCCTTAAGTTTTTTCATCCATTCTGTACTACTCACAAAAACATGCGTAGAGAATCCTCAGAATATTAATTTATACTATCTGAAAGATGATTAAACTATTTTTTCTTATAGAGGGTTTAATCGATTAGTTTTTATGATGTAACTATGTGAAACAAAGAAAGTGTCGGTACAATATCATAAAAAATTATAATTAATATAAGGAATTAAAAGTGACAGAAAATAAAAATACTATCAATATCCTCTATTGGGTGGCTATGGCAGGGATGGTTTTGTGGTTTGTATATTCTAAAGGCTTGATATTTGCTAATTTTGAATCTATCGAAGCCAAACAGGCTATCGCACTGATAGAAAAAGATAACAATATTAGCCTACTAGATGTCAGAACCAAAGAAGAATATAAAGAAGGTCATCTAAGAGATGCCACACTCATTCCTCTTCATGCCCTAAGCGAAAACCTAGGGATGTTAAAAGCAGACAAAAACAAAAGAATCCTTGTCTATTGCCAAAGTGGCAATCGTTCTGTATCTGCTTCACGTATCTTAGATAAGCATGGGTTTAGCGTCATCAACATCAAAGGTGGTATAAGCAAACTTAAAAATATGGGTATAGAAATAGTAAAATAAATTTTATTTCTCAATCCTCATCATAGCAATATCACCATAGACCACAGTAAGACTACTCAATGATTTCATTGCTTCTTGCATTTTACTCTCTTTGGTCTTATGGGTGGTGAAGAGTAATTTAGCTCTACTCTTTTGTAAGCTAGGTTTTTGTAACATTGATTCTATAGAGATACCAAACTCTCCCAAAGTAGAAGTAATCTTAGCCAATACACCACTCTCATCACTCACTTCAAGTCTAAGATAATATTGGGTAATAATATCATCTTTACTCAATAGCTTCAACCCTGATTCTAAGCCTTTTTTATAGCCTAACATAGGCCCTTGATTGCCGCGGACTATATCTACTATATCAGAGATGACAGCCGAAGCTGTAGCATCTCCTCCAGCACCTGGCCCATAGTACATGGTCTCTCCTACTCTATCGCCTACAACGGTCACTGCATTCATGACACCATCAACTTTGGCTATCATAGATTCTTTGGGAATCATCGTTGCATGTACGCGTAGTTCTACACCCTCACCTATTTTTTTGGCGATACCTAGTAGCTTAATCTCATACCCAAACTCTTTGGCAAAAGCCACATCTGTTTGGGTAATATTTTCTATTCCCTCAATGAGTATATCTTCTGGTTTAGCATCTATCCCATACGCAATACTAGCCAAGATAAGAAGCTTATGTGAGGCATCAAATCCACCCACATCAAAGCTTGGGTCAGCTTCTGCGTAGCCTAAATCTTGTGATTCTTTGAGGATAGCATCATACAAAGCCCCTTCATTTATCATCTTGGTAAGCATATAGTTACACGTCCCATTCATGATACCTTGTATAGACTCTATATGGTTGGCCGAAAGTCCTGTACGCAATGCTCCAATAATTGGGATACCCCCTGCTGTACTGGCTTCATACATCAAAGGAATATCTCCTGCGATTTCTTGAAGCTCATAGCGATGGTATGCCAAAAGTGCTTTATTGGCTGTCACCACTGCTTTACCGTTTTCTAAAGCTTTTTTGACCAGTGAATAGGGTTCATCTACCCCACCCATAAGCTCTACTACGATGTCTATCTCAGGGTCATTGACCACATCGAGAGGATTGTCTGAAAGGGTAATATTAACGCCACGCTCTTTAGATAAGTTTTGAACCACTCCTGATTTGACGATAATCTTTTTTCCTGCTCTAGCTTCAATAATATCTGCATTAGATTCAAGGATATTTGCTACACTCGCACCGACTGTACCTACACCTAATATACCTATTTTTACCATTATGATTTACTCTCTTCAAGCTCTTTGAGGAACTTTTTAATATTTCTAGCTGCTTGTCTGATACGATTTTCATTTTCTATGAGAGCGATACGTACATAGCTGTCTCCATATTTACCAAAGCCAATACCTGGACTCACAGCCACCCCTGCTTTGAGTAATAATTGTTTAGCAAATTCTAACGAGCCCATATCTCGTGCAATGTCAGGTATCTTACCCCAGATAAACATAGATGCATTGGGTTTACCCATCTTCCACCCTGCTTTTTCAAAGGCATCGAGCATCACATCACGTCTTTTTTGATAGCGTGGGATAATCTCTGTATCAGGTATCGTATGATGTTCATCTAGTGCCACAGTAGCAGCGACTTGAATCGGGGTAAACATCCCATAGTCTAACCATGATTTGATACTTTGTAATGCACCAATGAGCTTTGGATTACCTACGATAAATCCAACTCTCCACCCTGCCATATTGTAAGACTTAGAAAGAGTATAAGACTCTACTGCCACATCTTTTGCCCCTTCTACTTCCATGATAGAAGGCGTTTTATATCCATCAAAAGTAATATCAGCATAGGCGATATCTGAGATAATATAAAATCTTCTACGTTTAGCTAGGGCTACAAGCTTCACATAAAAATCAGCTGTTACCGTGGCTGTACTAGGATTATGAGGAAAGTTTACGACCAAAAATTTTGCTTGGGGTACAGAATTGTCTAAGGATTCTTCTACATCAGCCAAAAACTTCGCTTCATCTACTTCAAATGTCTCTTCATTAAAGCAAAGTTGCATTTTTTCTACATTGGCTCCTGCTAAGATAAAAGCTTGTGAATGGATAGGATACGTAGGGTCTGGTACGATAGCCACATCACCAGGATTTGAGATAGCTTGAACCAGATGCACATAGCCCTCTTTACTTCCCATAGTAGCTACAATTTCCGTATCAGGGTCTAGTTCGACATTGTATTTACGTTTGTACCAATTTGCCATGGCAAGACGAAGTTTATAGATACCTTTACTGGCACTATATCCATGTGTTTTTGGTTTCATCGCTGTTTCACAAAGCTTATCAATAATGGGCTGTGGGGTTGAAGCGTCTGGATTACCCATTGAAAAATCAATAATATCTTCACCCTCGCGTCTTAATTGCATTTTAAGCTCATTAATCTCAGCAAAGAGATACTTTGGTAGTCTATTTATTTTATCAAATTGTATTTCATCAAACATATTAACCCTTTCTACACTTTATTTATACCTTACCACTGATCCCAACCACCTAGAGCTACATATTCACTCTTAGTTAGTACTTTTATCTCTTCTTTGTCTATCAAAAAGTAATGTTCTTTGTTGTTGCTAAATGCTTTGGTATCACTTTTAGATTGTAAAGAAAAAGAAGCAGAAGAAGTAGCCACGAGCCAACGCTTAGAAGAGACATCTAAAACATAAGCATCTGCTATAGAGAAGTGGTCTCTTACTCTACTTTCGAGGTCAATAAGTCCAAACCAAAGACGATTAACAGGAACGATAGAAACCACTTGTTTTACGGCTTGTATCTTTTCTTCTTTTTTATCTTCTTCTTTTTTATCTTCTTGAATTGTATCTTCTTGGACTATATTTTCTTGTTTCACCTCAGCTTGTTTTACTTCAGGCTCTTTACTTACTTCTATTTTTGTGATAGCTACAACACTTGTAGATACTGCTTCTACACTGCTATTATCATCACTCTTATCATGCATAAAATTCTCTATGATAGATTCATCGATAAAAGGTATCATTTCACTTAAATGTTTTTTATCAAACTGCATAAAAAAATACCAACTAGCATACCCTAGCAATGCCAAAATGACAAATAAAAAGAATTTAGAATTTCCTTTTTTTTCATCAGTAAGAGGTACATTGACTACAGAATTTTTACTGCCTGAAAATTGCATATAATATTGATTGGCTTCTTCACGTATCTCTGAAAGATCTGCTTTATATTCACGTTCAAGAATAGAAAGGAATCCAAATGCTTTTAATCTTGAAAGAGATTCAAAATCTTTCGCTAAAACTTTTTCAAGATTAGTTATAGATATTTTTGTTTGGTAACTTATCTCTCTTATCGTATATTTTTCTACTATATCATTTAATTGCATGACCCATCCTATGTATTAATATTGCTGCTGCTGCACTCACGTTTAGTGAATCAAACGCATGTTGCATTTCTATGCTGACACTATGGTCTAATTTTGCTATAACTTTCTTAGAAAGTCCCTTCCCCTCGCTACCCATAACCAATACTCTTTTAGGCTCAAAGTCTATCGTTTCTATCTTTTTACCCTCCATGGAAGCACCATAAAAAGTAAACCCTAGTTGCTTTAGCTCATTGAAGGTATCTAATATATTACTCTCTACCATAAAAGGCATATCTAGCATCGCACCTGAACTGCTACGAATAATACCAGAAAAGTTGAGTTGCTTGACACCTGTAGCAATAATGGCTTCTGCACCTAAAGCATAGGCTGTACGTACAATTGCACCTATATTACCTACATCGGTTAATCCATCAAGCACCACAATGAAATTATTTTTCTTAATTTCTTGAAGACTACTTTCTTGGTAGGCATCCATCTCTATAAGTAAACCTTGGTGATTGCCACCTTTACTCATAGATTGAGCCCATTTTTCTTCAAGAAATTTAATCTTATCGTGATACTGATGAAAAATCGCTTGGGGTAATATGTTTTTTTTCGCAACATATACTGTCTTTATCTTGTCTGTGTGATGTTCTAAGGCATGAAGGCATACCTGTTTTCCATATATAATCATAAGAGAGATTTTATCCAATTTTTACTTTTGAATAAGCACGTCATACCATTCTTTGACAGATTTATCGCTCAATTGTGCTAAGAGTTTCGCTTTAGGTTTTGGAGGTAAGTCTAAATGCAAGATTTCATTAAAGCTAAGACTTTTCTCTTTTACGTCTTTTGCTGAAATAATAACCACCCATTCTCCACGTATTGTCAAAGATTTAAGGGTTTTATTTAATACTTTGGCTGACCCTCTGTAGTAATTTTGGTATCTTTTACTAATTTCTTTTGCTAAAAACAATTCCCTGCTCTCATCGATGGCTTCTATCTCATCTAAAAGCTTTTCCAAACGGTGAGGAGATTCATACAATACCGTATGATAGCGATGGTTCATCACTTCACTCAAAGCCGTAATACGCTCTTTACCTTTATGTGGCAAAAAAGCATAAAATATAAATTTACCTGCTTCCAACCCTGAAGCGGCATACGCAGTCGTCACAGCAGAAGCACCAGGTAAGACATCATAGGCTATAGCATGGTCTTGACAATGTGCCACGAGCAATTGCCCAGGGTCTGAAATTACAGGCATTCCTGCATCACTTACATAAACGACTTCATGTGAAGAAAACTCTGAAGCCAATTGTACTAATCGTTCTTCTCCATTATGCTCATTAAATGAATAAAAAACAGCCTCAGGATACTGCATATCAAATCGCTCTTCTAATAATCGTAAAAGTCGTTTGGTCAGGCGTGTATCTTCACATAAAAAAAGGGTTGCTTTTTCAAATGTTTTCATCGCACGTAATGTAATGTCTTGGGGGTTACCAATAGGGGTAGGGATAAAAGTTATCATAATATGCCTTTAGGCAAAAGTATAAGAGGATGGAGGCAACTGCCCCCAAAAGCTAGGATTGTCTTATGACAATTTATATTTGTTTTTAAACTTCTCTACTCTACCAGCAGCATCAAGAATTTTTTCTGAACCTGTAAAGAATGGGTGACATTCATTACAAATATCTACTGAAAGTTCAGCTTTGTTTGTTCTAATCTCAAACTTGTTTCCACAAGCACATGTAACATTACACTCTACGTAATCTGGGTGAATTTCTTTTCTCATTTTATTTCCTATAAAAGTTATTTGTGTGACAGATTACTAATCTGTTCTAGCCCTTGGCTCTTCTACACTCCAAAGAGGTAGGCATATTGCAACACTCATAGGTGAGACAATTTAAGAACGATATTTTATCTAAATAACATTAAATTTTTGCTTTCTTCTAAAAGACTATGGACAAAATCTGTGAATATTTTTGTATTGCTCATAAGGTTTCCTATTTTGTATATTAATTATTATCTTCATTTAAGTGTCGAGGTAAAAAAATACCTTTGATACAATTTGGATTTAAGATAGCCAATTGAATATGATTTTTTTCTTTAAATCCTGCTCCATGATAAAGAGGTCTTCCTTCCCAAAATCCTGCTCTTACAGAGTCAAATTCCATACCTTCTTTTTTTGCAAGTTTATGAGCATAACGAATAACAGCACAATCAAGTTCTCGTTTCTTAAAATCAAAATCATTAGAGGTAAAAGGGGTATTCTGGGGGAGTATTTCATGTTTTTCAATCAATGATTTTTTAAATTCACTATATGCATATTTTAAAAATTCTAAATTATGTTGTTCTAATAAATCAAAACAATTTCCAAGGTCAATCACAGCACCAAGTGTGAAAGGTTCTTTAATTTTTGTATATGCTCTTTTAGCATCTTCTCTAGCATACTCTTCTGCTCTTTGAAAATTATTTTCCCAAAAGTAAATACCCTTACCTAGCCAATCATAGTTATTATTACTTGATTTAAAATCCATCTCTTTATTTAAAATCTTCATGGCAATACTTTTATCTAAACCATGAAATCCATACACAAAAGATGGCTTCCTTGTATACATTTATACTCTTTCTTTAGTAGGTCTATACAAAGTATTATTACTTGCTTTGTCTTTACTTCTTTTAACAGTTTCTTTAGAAAAATACTTTTCATCATAATGCTGACCTGTTCTATCAAGTATATGAGCATCAATTAAGAGTTGAGTTCTCTCTTCTTTACTTCGTTTACTCGCAGATATTTTTGCTTTCTCTATAAGTTCAATAATTGACATACAAGTTCCTTTAGTTTATATTTAGATACTTTTATTATAGCGTAAGGTGGCTTTTTGTTTACTCGTCCTTTTGTAGATTTACATTTGTATTTTATTTTGATTTAAAGTTTATTGTGTACAATTATGGAAAGGGTACACAGAAATGTAGGAAACCTCTAATTTCCTACATCTTGTGAGACAAGTTAGTCTTTGTCTGTGTTCTTCTTAGCTTTCTTACAATCTCTATAATTCAACCACATTAAAGTGACTTTCAATATAGAAACAATAAGAGCCAATGCTGAAATAAATTCCATCATGTACCCCTGCTTTAGATTTTTACCTCCCACATATAAATGCCAAGCCCAAACCCTAAATAAAACAGAAACCAAAAACACTACCCCATTACCAAAAAAGGGTACTTAAAATTATAGCTAATGGTTTGGGAGAAGTGGGTTAAGGTGTATGTTTAGTCTCTATTTTATGTGTCATAAAGTAGCATTGAGGAGGTTGTTGGGTTATCATTATCACCTGCCCCTTGTGTTCTTTTGTTTTAGTGATCTTTTCAGGGGAAGACACCCCATAGTTATAGTATAATTAACGATACTGTAATTAAAGGAGATAACTATGGGTGACTGGGATTTTTTACATGATATGAAAAGTCAAGGATATAGTCAAGATGCCATATTTGATTCTATGCCTTGTGGTTATAATTTATATGAAGCAAATTGTATAGAAGAACAACTAAAAGATAATGAATTTAAATCTAATAATGAGATAGATGAAATTGTATTTTTAGATTTTGAATTTGGTCAAATTTATGGTTCTTATTTTAGAGATTTTTTGGTAACAGAAGTAGCTATTTTAATATATAATACTAAAACTAATAAAATATCATTAAGTGAAATGCTATTTTTCCCTGATACAGATTTAGTAAGTATAGAGAGAGTTAAAACAAAAAGTGGAAGATACAGAATCCAAAAAAGTATTCTTAATCTTTATACAAATAAATCATATTCATATAATAAAAATTTTAAAATTTCTAAAAATGACTATAAACAAATTAGAAAAG
Source organism: Sulfurovum sp. (assembly GCA_027062365.1). Classification (GTDB taxonomy): domain Bacteria; phylum Campylobacterota; class Campylobacteria; order Campylobacterales; family Sulfurovaceae; genus Sulfurovum. Next base: position 29,302 of record JAMOTK010000076.1, on the reverse strand, counting down.
AATGGAATAAAAAATATTTTAATAAACTAAACTCTTATTTAAATAAGATAATAGGTCATATTCCAACTATCTATCTATTTGGAGGTAACGAAGATATAAAGATTTTAAATAGATATAAAATTAAAATAGAAGATAAAAATATAATTGATATTCAAACAATACTTAAAAATAATGATAAAAGTCAATATTCTTTAGAAATACAAGATAAGTTAAAACTTAATCCCAATAAGCGATATTCATTAGATTTATTAATTAATAGATTTAATTTTAATAATATTGTTATTAACAATAGAATAGAATTTTCAAAATTTAGTTATGATTTACCTATAAGAAAAGAAAATTTTACATATAAAAAAGAAAATTTAATTGCTCATCATTCTTCTGGTGATTGCCTTAGATTATTTTGTATATATAAAGAATTAATAGAAAAATTTAATTACTAATTTTATTTATACTCACCTGATGTTATGAATTATAGAAATTTAGAGGTCATCTGATAACGATAACTCACTTACAAACCACAAATCTGTTACATTGAATGCCAAATTTTTATATCTCTGGCTTTGGCTATAAATAGTTACCTCTTTCACAAAGTAAGGTAAATTCACAAAATTTACAGTGTTGTAATACATCGGTTTTATTGGCTTCAAAACTTTTGGTCTGTTTTAGCTCGATAATGACATCCGATAGACGTTTATTTTTTTCTTCTAAAAGTTTAATCTCTTCGATAGTACCTTCTTCAAAAAGTTTGATAAATGCCAATTTGATATTTTGATATTTTGGACTTAGTAAATGAAAATAGATACTCATTTGTAAATCTGTAAGCGTCTCTAGGTTTTTTGTCTTTTGGGCATCTTTGGTAGAACCACTTTTATAGTCTAGTACCAATGTATGGGTATCATTTTGGTCTATCCTATCGATGCGACCTTTGAAGCGTAGACCTCCTATCTCTGATTGAAACTCTTTTTCATGTTCTATGACTTTCCAAGAGGCATTAAAATGTGCGATTTGAGATGCCACAAAGTCTTTGAGCTTAGATTTCCATAATAATTTTTGATAGGCTACTTTGGCATTTTCATACGGCAAAAGGGTATCGAGTAACATATCTATACCCTGTTGCATCTCTTGTGTACTTGTATAATACATTTTTTCACGGAAAAGATGGTCTAAAAGTAGATGCAAAAATGCACCCTCATTTAGCTCATCTTCTTTTTTGGCTTGTATCTTTTGGATATAACGGTAGTAGTATTTACGCTTACATTCTAGATAGGTCTTCAATCTTGAAGCTGACCATACAATGGTTTTGGCATCAAAATCTTTGACCATAGGGGTCTCTTCTTTGATACTTTGAGAAGGTTGTGCATAGAGTAGGTCAAATTGTGCTGTAACCTTTGTACCACTTTGTAGTCCCAATTCATACAAGAACTTAGAAGGTAATTTATTGTCCGAAGTACTATAGATAATCACAGAGCATTCAGCACGTTCCAATACACTTTTATAATACTGTTTTTGTAACGCTTCTCTATCATGCTTTGTAGGCAGGTTGGCAAAAGCCCTTACAGAGGAGTTTAGAAACTGGTCTTTGCTCGAACTAGCAGGTACTATCCCTTCATTGAAATCTACAATCACCACCCCTTTAAACCCAACACCTCTAGTCTCTAATACACCCATGACCGTAATTTTTCCACCACGGACATCATCTAAGGTAATTTGAGAAAGACTTTTGAGCCACAAAAAAAGCCACTCTTTAGGTATCAATACTTCTGCTTCAAGTATCTTCATAAAATAGAGATACTTTTCATATACACGTTCAGTATATTTTTCTTTCTTTTGAGTATCGACCTTTTGAGTATTTACAAGAGGACTATCATGTAATCCCAAAGTATGAATTATCTCAAAAAAACTTTCTACTTTGAGCTTTTTTGAGGTAGAGATAGAGTCTATGGTCTCCATGCTAAATCCATAACGTTCTAATAATATTTTACTCTCTTTGTCATGGCGTTGCCAATAGCCATACAGTGCTTCTAATGATTTGTAAATACGTCCTTTACTATAATCATACCCCATAGCAAAATTGAGGTTATGGTAGCTATCAAAGAGTGTAAAATGTTCTTTGATACTCTCATCAGGCAAGATAAGTACTATCTCTTCTGCTTCTATCCCTGAATGTACCATCTCATCTATATGCTTAAAAGCAATAGCAATTTGTTCTTCTCTTTGTTCTACGGCATAGATTTGAGGTGTGATTTGGGCATTATTGTCTTCTGTTTTGATGATTACTTTATCAGATAAAGAAAATATAAGATGTTTATGATTGGGAAGAGGTATGCCTATATCACTAAAACGTTCTTGCATTTTACGATTAAAGGGGCTTGTTGTGTAGTAGATATGTAAAGGTATATGCTGTGCGATTTCATATAGTAAATTGAGTTCAAAATGACTTAAATAGCCTTCTAGGTGTATCTCTATCTGTGTATAGCTCTTCAAAAAACCCATATTTAAAATATAGTGTGAGGGGATAAATACCTTGTCTGTATAACCCTCAGCATCAAGGAGTGTCTGATAGTTTGCTAAAAGATTTTTTAATATCTCTAAATGTGTTGCAAACTCCACGTAGGCATCAGCCTCTGCTAAGTCATTAAAACTCACATTTTCTACAGCTAACTCTTCAAAAAATTTAAAAATAGCGTCACTTTTGGTAAAAAACCTCACCAAGGAAATGTCCAATTTTAATGCTTCAAAAGATTTGAATTTAGCAGCTTTACGTAATAGTAAAATACGTTTCAATGGGTCAATCTGTTTTTTGTTGTCTAATAAAATAGCACGTTGTTCAAACTCATCCATACGCATAAGTGTAGGCAAGAAACCTTCTTGTGCTTTATGGATGCTGTTTATCTTACGTAATGCTCTTGATGTCGGGTAAATGTGTAGTGGGTTCATAAAAAAGATTATACCCTAACAAAGTTAGGGTTGTAAATAAGCGGCTATATCTGAGTATCCTATGGTATCATCTATGATAACTCTAAGTTGTAAGGTATATCTACCAGCATTTTGTATATCTAGTGCTTGGGTTGTGTACATCGTATCTTTAAATGCTACGTGTTCTAGCATTTGGTCATTTTTACGTGTATGAGGAGAGGTCAACAAAAAACTTATATTTGCATCATTGATACTCATACCCTCTTGTGTCAATATTTTATATGAAAACTTATTTTCACCTAAAGAGAGCTTGACAGGATTAGGCTGAGGACGGTTAGAGTTAACATTCTCTGTCATTACCATCGTTTCTACATCTTGTATCTCTATGGTGTAAAGCGTATCAAATGCTATTTTTTTCTCTAAGATAGTATTGATACCCATATCTGCTTGTTGATACTTCAACATATAGGTATTGGATTCTTGTACAGGGAGGGCATTGGCTGATTTAATCGTCCAATACCCTAATGTAATCCCAATTGCTAAAAAGCCCACTATCATGTGGGGCCAATAAGTTTTGTTATTGTTTGTTGCCATTCTTTCTCCTCATCCAAATTGGTCTAAATACAAATATCCATAATAATACGGCTGTACCACTATATATCAATATCCTTAATATCATGACCATTCTACCCATTTCATCAGGGATAGTTTTGGTCAATGTCACACCTTGCGAAGAAGCTATATTATCTGCTAATACAGAATAACTCTGAAGCACGGCTATATTAAACTTGTCTTCATCCGTGTTACTGTCTTTCATCGCAACGATATTAACCCCGGCATCTCTTACCTCTTCATAGTCATAGAGTGTGCGTATCTGCTCTGATGAGGGGATAATACCTACCCTACCTCGTACTTCAGATTTTTGTATTATCGTTGCATAGGGAGCAAAGATAAACAATACATAAGGCTTACTTAACTTTGCTTCATACTTCTTACTATCTTCTACCAAATTAAAACCCTCAGGGAAATGCTCATTGGTTGCGATAACATACGTATTGATACCTGTTGATTGATAAAGCTCTTGCCCTATATCATCAATTATCTTTACGGCTTCTATCTTTAAAAGGTCATTTCTTAGGAGAGGTGTTGCATTGAGTAGAAGAGGAAATATCCACAAAGCAAACAGGGTGAGAAAACTCACCTTTAGTCTTGCTTTGTTCATGTTAACCTACGTAAAGTAGATGTTCTTTTGTAATTGACAAATACATTGCGGCAATAGCTGAAAACACCATACATGCAATAAGTATCTTATCCATATATTTAATCATTATTTATCCTTTTCTTGAAATGCAAAATTTTTATTGTCTACTGAACGCATTTTAATATTATTGACATCTCTAATAGGTGCTGGGTCATACGGATGCTTTACAGCATCTTGTTGTACCAAAACAGCTTGAGACATAAGCACTGCCCAAATAAACAGAAGTCCAACTATCGAAATCAAGACTCCAAAAACACCATGAAATCCAAATACGGCTCTTTTTGTATTTTCTGCCATAATAGCTCCTTAATTTGACAATGACTGAATATATGCAGTCAATGCTTTTTCTTGTACTGGTGTAATCAGTGTTTTAAATGCTGGCATTTTACCTAACACACCTTTTTTACCCTTTTGTAATACATGATTCATCACTAGTGCATCATAAGATACAAGGTTTGGAGACATACCATCATTACCTTTGCTATCTACACCATGACATGATGTACATGCACCATAAGAAGCTGGTGCATCACCTTTGAGACCACCTGCAATATAACTAGCAATAGCTTCTGCTTCTGCTCCACTTGCCATACCTGCTGGCATTGCACCCATTGGGTAGCCCAATTGGTTTGAACCATTTTTAATCACATCTAACACTTGTTCTTTATTCATTCTTGCTGTAAAGTCTTGTGCTTTACCAGAAAGTCCATCACCTGTTGCTCCATGACACTGAAAACATTGTACCAAAAAGATAGATTCACCCATCTCTTTAAGTGTAACAGAGTCTGCATTTTTATGTGTTGCTTCAAACTTTGTATTATAAGCTAAAACTTCTTCGTTATATTCACCAATTTGACTATAGGCATTGATTGGATAACCGAAGAATCCATACCACATAGACCATAAAAATAGTGCTAAAAAGCTATATGCCCAACCTGATGGTAGTTCATTCTTATATTCACCAATACCATCCCAGTTTTCATCTGCTAGTTCACCACTTGCTGTATCTGTTTTCATTTGGTTAATATATTTAACCGTAACAGCTGATGTAATCACAGCGATGGCAATTGCTCCACCCATAGTTATTGCATTGATTGAATCTGCAAAGATATCAATATCTAGGCTCATAACAACTGCAATAGTTGCAATAATTAATAGTGCTGAAAACGCTAATGACTTTATCATTAATCCATTCATTTATTCTCCTCCTTTAATCTCTTTGTGAAGCGGGTTTATCTTCTACGGGTGTACTTGTGATATTATCATCAAGTGCAATATTCCCATATTTCTCATAATCGCGTTCACCTTTTTTTTCAGATCTGTATAGATGTATAATATATCCATACAACATAATCACTAAAAACATGGTCATAAAGAAACTGGCATAGCCTTGTATCTCTCTAATATCCATCTTTTCCTCTTTACTTTAAACTATTTAGATAAGCAATAAGTGCAACAACTTCAGGGACATCACCCTTTGCCATCGCTTCTTTTACTCTCTCATCTTTCATATCAGCAGCAATGAGTCTTGCTTCTTCAATGAGTGTTGGTCTGTATGCATCCCATGCCTCTCGACCTCTTTTAATCTCAGGTCCATAAGGTGTATGGAATACATTTTTGACTGTAACGGCTTCAGCATACGCTGTTTCTATATCTGCAACATTCTCAAACTGATGATCATACGCTGGCATAATAGAACCAGGTACAATTTGTGGAGGATTGAGCATATGTGCTTCATGCCAATCTGTTGTACGATAATTACCAATACGATGTAAGTCAGGACCAGTTCTTTTAGAACCCCAAAGGAATGGTCTATCATAAGCATACTCACCTGATAGTGAATAATCACCGTATCTATCCGTCTCAGATTTAAATGGACGAATCATTTGTGAGTGACATGACATACAGTTGTCTTTCATATACACATTTTTACCTGCGAGTTCTAACACTGTACGTGGTTTCATATCAATTAATGGCTTTCCTGCTTGAGCAAAGTTTGGTACTATCTCAATAAGTCCAGCAAATGAGATAACAATTGATATCGCCGAAGCGAAAAAGAATGGGTTTTTTTCTAACCAATGAAACATAATAATCTACCTCCCTTAAGCCATAGGCGTTCTAAACTGTGGTTCTTCAGATAATACTCTACCTGAAGTCATAGTTTTATAAATATTGTATGCAAACATAATGAAACCAGTGAGGTACATTACACCTGAAAGTGCTCTAATTGCGTAGTATGGATGAAGTACTGTTACTGTATCAATAAATGAATACATTAAGTTACCATATTCATCGACTGCTCTCCACATCATACCTTGTGTGATACCTGCAATCCACATAGATGTGAAGTACAATACAACGGCTGTTGTTTGAAGCCAAAATTGTGTTTCCATAAGTTTTTTAGAGTAAATTTCTCTTTTAAACATACGTGGAGACATATGAAAGATAGCTGCCATAATCATAAAGACAACCCAACCTAGTACACCATCGTGAACGTGTCCTGGAATCCAATCGGTAAAGTGAGCAATCGCATTGACTGATCTAATTGCCTGAATAGGACCTTCGATAGTAGAAAGCATATAGAATGTAGATGCTAATACCATAAACTTAATCAATGGATTATCAGTAAGCTGATTCCACTCACCCTTCATAGTAAGAAGCATGTTAATAGCAGAACCCCATGATGGTAAGATAAGCACTATTGAAAACGCTGAACCCATTGTTTGCATCCAATCTGGTACAGTTGACCATAAAAGGTGGTGTGAACCAGCCCAAAGGTATACAAACATAAGTCCCCAGAAAGAAAGTAAAGAAAGTTTATATGAATAAATTGCTTGACCTGATTCTTTTGGAAGGAAGTAATAAATCATACCAACAATTGGCACAGTAAATCCAAATGCAACAGCATTATGTCCATACCACCATTGTACAAGTGCATCATTTGTTCCTGCATACATAGAGACTGAATGAATAGGGTCACCTAATCCACCTGATGCAAAATATGTTGGAATTTCCATGTTATTGAAAAGATAAAGCATAGCAACACCCAAGAAACAAGCAAGATAATACCATACTGAGATATATAGTGCTTTTTCTCTTCTAATCCCAATAAGACCCATCATATTGACACCCCAAAGTACCCAAATGAGGACAACGACGATATCAAAAGGCCATTCATATTGAGCATATTCTTTTGATGTTGAATATCCTAAAAGTAGTGAAATTGTTGCAGCTAAAGCACCTACAAAATAGAGCCAAAATTGGATATTTCCAAGTACCATTAAAAACTTAGATTCAGCAATAGATACTTTAAGTACCCTCTGACCCAAATAAAACCATGTAGCAAAAATACCAGAAACCGTAAAGCCAAAGACTGCCGTATTCGTATGAATTGGTCTAAGCCTTGAGAAAGTTCCATACTCCCCTAGTAAATAGTTCAATTCAGGAAACGCCAATTGTGCGGCGATAAGTGTTCCCACCACCATAGCTAAAAATCCAAACAAAATAGTTAAAAAAGTAAACTTCTTTGCTAATGAATAATCATATTCCAATGCTGCGTTTGATTGCATGCATACCCCCTTGTATAAATTCTATGTCATAAAAATACAACATTCAATAATTATTATAAGATGTTTTGTATTGCAAAAGCTTAATATGTATCAAGTAATCCTCTTTTTAGGAGGATAAGGAAGAATTGACGGAGGAAATAATTTATTATAGCACAAAATAGAGGGCTATTTCTATAAAAATAGTATCAATTAATTTGATATAAATAGGAGTTTATTACTCCTATTTATCAAAATTAGTTGATAAATGCTTTAATATCTGCCCATAATCCTGTCTCAATTCCCTTGTCTTCATTGTCTAATTCTGTAAATTTCATACACCCTGCTTTTAGACCAGCATCACAACCTTTTTTATAAAATTCTTTCTCTTTTTCTCTACTTTTTGTAACACCAAATCCACCACGGTATATGATAGCAACATTATAACAAGCATCACCACTTTGTAAGGTACATGCTTTTTCATAAAATTCACGAGAAAGTACATCATCAGGTTTTACATCATGACCATCACGATAGATAGTCCCTACAGATTCACAAGCACTTTTGATACCTCTTTTACATGAGGCAGTAAGATACGTCCTAGCAATACCATAATTTTCATTTTTGTAATAACGGTCACCCATCTCATCACATCCTCGATATTCATCAAGTAAACATGCTTTACGCATATAGCTCATACCCTTTTCTCTAATATCTTGGACTTTGGCATTGTCTCCTTGAATCATTGGTAAACCTACTTCATAACATGCTGTTGCATTGTTCTCTTGACAGGCTTTTTCAAGTATTTGACTCTGGTTTGCCATCAGTGTCACAGTAGCCAACGCTATCAGTAGTGTACTATTTTTTAGTATTGTTTGTATCATTATTTTTTTCCTCTTGTTTCTTTTTTTCTCTTTGGATTGCCTCAATGAGGACAGGGTTTTCTTTTTCCATTTGTCTAAAATTTTCTATCAATCTTTTGTGTAGAGCATCCTCATCTAGTGATTCTTTTAATGCTTCTTCATAATACTTTTTAAAATCTACATAAGGGGTAACTCCTGAAGAGAGTATCATTTTAAAATCCACAGAAGGAAAATAATATTCCCATGATTTTATGGCCGATTTAATGACATTTCTATTGTTAAAATAAGAGATACCTATGACAATTTGCATCGCCATAACAAGAAGTATAATATAAAAGACAATGGCTTGGGCAATACCCAATGCTTCAAAAGAAGTAGGATTAAATATTGCTCCATACATAGCAAAAGGCAAGACAGCAAAAAGAAGTTTTATCCATCGACTGTGTATCCCTCCTAGAAATGATTTGTTATAAATCAGTCTTTTTTTGACTTGATTGTCTTTATGGGTAAAAATAGAATTTAAAATACTTGTTAAAGTATGAGTGTGTTCTTGCATAATTTTCCTTGGATAATATAATGATGGAAGTGTAGTCGTTTATACTAAAAGTTACGTGTTAGAGGAGAAATTCAAAGTAGTTATGGCAGAAATACTGCCATAAATAATTATATGTGGTGCTTGATATATTCGTCGATACTCAATAGAATAATAATACCTAAAAATGCTGCATTAATTTTCCAAAAGATAGAACGTGCTGTTTTGAGTTGAAACTCTTGTCTCAACAATTGTAAGGATGTCATAAATGCCCATATACCTAATGCTATAGACAATGCTACAGTGATATAAGAATATACCTGAAAAGTATACACCATAAAAACCCCTGCTTGAATGGTAATCATTAACCATACAAAAGTTAATCTCTGAAGTGTACCTTCTCCAAACAAACGCATCGCAGTAGGATAACCACCATCTTTATAATCACCATGAAATAGCATCACAAGTAACCAAAAGTGAGGCACTTGCCACACAAAATAGTATACAGCAATAGCAATAAACTCTATTTCAAATAAAGTATGTCCTGCTACTAACCAACCAATAGCAGGAGGAATAACACCCAAAACAGCCCCAGGGACAACGGCTAAAGCAGAACGTTTTTTAAGTGGTGTATACATAAGGTTATACCAGAGAAAAGCAAAAGCAAAGAAGTTGATACCCGTGAGTCCTAAAAGTGAATAGATAAGTACAAAAGAGAGTAAAATTAACACGATAGAGATAATAATCCCTGTTTGTGGAGACATCCTACCTGAAGCGATAGGACGATGTTTTGTTCTGTCCATTTTAGCATCAGATTTATACTCTTGCACCTGATTGAGAGTAGAGACTCCCATAGCTACAAGAAGTACTGCTAATGTTGCCAAAAGCATATCTAATCCTATCTCTCCCTTTGCCATAATATAGGCAAAGAGTGCAGAAAGACTTACTGCAAAAGAGAGGACAAATTTTGTTACTATAAAAAAGTCTTTAATCATTTGTCTTATTTAGATATTTTACAATAGCTGCGACCTCTTCGTCTGAAATATCTAGGTATTTTGGCATCGTACCTATTAAACCTTGCTTACCATGTTTGAAGACATTACTGATAAGTGTTTTATCATAAGAGATAAGACTTGGTGACATACCATTCATCCCCTTACCATCTTCACCATGACATGAACTACATGCTGCAAATGAAGCAGGTTTAGTACCTTTCATACCAGAAGCTACATACGTTGCAATCTCTTCAGCATCTGCACCTTTAGCCATATCAGCTGGCATTGCACCCATAGCATAACCAAGTTTATCTTGACCATTTTCAATGACATCTAATACTTGTTCTTTAGTCAATCTTCTAGTTTTAAGAGAAGGACCAACAAGTACCTTGTCTGTATCTATTGCATGACAGCTTTTACATCCATGTTGTCGTAATAATGATTTACCATCTTTAGCGAAATCACCCTTTGGGGTATCTCCACTTGTACTTTCAAACCATTTTTCATAGTCAGCTTTTTCCATTACAACAATTTTAGAATACATGTATGAATGATCTGTACCACAGTACTCTGCACACTCTACATCAAATTGACCCACTTTTGAAGAGTTGAACCACTGTTGTGTTGTACGTCCAGGGACAACATCTTCTTTCATACGGAAAGCTGGTACATAGTAAGAGTGAATAACATCATCTACTGGTGCTGTCATCTTTAAAATAATATTGGTATTTACAGGCACATAAAGTGCTGCTAGTCCCATAGTCTTTTTATCTCTGTCATACACACCACCAATTTTATGGACATGTCCACTTGCATTGGCTGGATACTCATATTTCCATTTCCATTTAGAACCCTCAACATTTACCACAATACTTTGTGATTCTGCTGGCATTGTTCTAAACATTTGCATTGTAGTATTTCCATAGTAAAAAAAGACCATCATAATAATTACAGGAATCACTGTCCATGTAATCTCTAATCCAGTATGGTGTGTTACAGTACCAATATCTTCATTCTTTACTTTATCTGCACGGTATTTCCATGCAAAATAAAACATTGGTCCCACAACGGATAAAAATAATCCTAGTGAAAGCCAAATATGTAACCAAAATGCAAAATCTACATCTGCACTTAAGGTAGATGCACCAGCATTAAATCCTTCTAATGTATTACTCATAAATAACCTCTCTTAGTGATGTGTTGAAGCAGGAGTAGTATGAACAGCTCCTGCACTATGCTCTGCAGCTGCTGTAATGTGACTCTCAGCTCCAAATTGGAAATTGGCAACATCTATACCAATGACGATGATAAAGAAAACTGTAACCAATGACATAGCAAACCATACCATTGGGATAATCAGTTTCTCTCCTTTTAAGTGCATATAATACATAACAATTAAATATGCTTTTACCACGGCAATAAGCATTTGTGCTAAAAATGTTGAACCTGTCATAAATAGATGAGGCTGTATAAATGTTATTGCTGTTAATATCAACAGTGCTACAAGTACTTTATAATATACTTTTCTTTCTTCTTGATAATTTATTGTTTTAGTGTCCACCTGTTGCTCCTCCTGCTCCGATCATATAGTAATAAGGAAATACGAATACCCAAATAAGGTGTACGATATCCCAATATAGTGCGATATTTAAATGGAAAATATGGTGTTCTGGTGTTACTTTATCTGCATTAATACGCTGAAGTAACCATAACATCAATCCAATACCAATAATGATATGCACTCCGTGAAGTCCTGTCATAGTAAAGTAAAGCCCAAAGAATAGTTTTTGACCAAATGGTAAAGAAGACTCTGGTAAAAGTTGATCATGTAACAAGAAAATACCATGATTGTATTCAGCTCTCCACTCAAAACCTTTGATAACTAAGAAGATAATTGCCAAAAGAATGGTTGCCCAAATCATAAGCTTCGCACCTTTAACATCGCCTGTTCTCATTTTAAGAAAACCTAGACCCATAGTCAGTGCTGAAATTAATAATATCACTGTGTTTGTTCCACCTAAAACTCTATTTAAAGATGCAGATGCATCCAAAAAGTCTTGTGGGTGAAGTGTATTGTAATAAGCAAGAGCCAAAAACATGGCTCCAAACATCATTACTTCTGTGAGCATAAATAGCCAAAAACCTAATTTTCCAGCATAAAAGTCACCTTGCCATCCTTGAACTTCATATTCATTCCCCTCGCGATCCGTCGCGATTTCTGGTACATATTCATGTGACATTAGTCTATCCTTCTCATAGTTTCATAATCAAATTTAACCACTGGTTCACCATTTTTATACTCATACGGTTCAAAGTCAACATAAGGTACTTTTGAATGGTTCTCTAATGGTGGTGGTGATGTTGGTAAATGCCACTCTAGTGTCGTTGCATTCCATGGGTTTGGCGTTGAAGCTTCACCTTTTGTCCAACCTTTATAAAAGACCACAAACATATAGATAAGCCCTGTAATAAAGATAATCGCTCCAAAAAATGAAATTTGGTGATAAATTTGAAACTCTGGAAGGTAGTCAAAGTAACGTCTTGGCATACCATAGTATCCTGCGATAAACATTGGGAACCAAAGAAGGTTAAATCCTACAAACTGTAAGTAAAATGCAATTTTCGCTTGTGTTTCATTGTAAAGCTTCCCTGTAATAAGTGGAAACCAGTAATGCATACCTGCAAACATCAAGAATACAACCCCACCGAGGATAGCATAGTGAAAGTGAGCCACAGTATAGTACGTATCTTGTAAGTGAATATCAAGACCAATCATTGTGATTGTAATCCCTGTAATACCACCAATAGCAAAAGTAATAATCGTTCCTAAAGCCCAAATCATTGGTGTTGAAAGTACAATTTTACCTTGGTACATTGTAGCAATCCAGTCATAGAACTTCACACCTGTTGGAATCGCAACAAAGAAAGTTAAGAATGAGAATACTGTTTTAGCCGTATCTGACATACCTGATGTATAAAGGTGGTGACCCCATACTAAGTAACCAATACCTGCAATTGATGCTGATGAAAGAGCAATTGTTCTGTATCCAAAGATTTCTTTTCTTGAGAAAGTTGGGATAATTTCAGACATAATACCAAATGCTGGTAAAATCATAAGATAAACAGCAGGGTGAGAATAAATCCAGAAAAGGTGTTGGAACAATACTGGGTCTCCACCTTTAGCAGGGTCAAAGATACCAATTCCAAAATATTTTTCTAAAATAGCAAGAATCAAAGTAATTCCTACCACTGGTGTTGCAAGAAGTTGAATCCATGCTGTTGCATAAATACCCCATACAAAAAGTGGCATTTTGAAAAAAGTCATACCTGGAGCTCTAAGTCTATGGATAGTAACTAAAAAGTTAAGACCTGTAAGAATAGATGCAAATCCAAGAACAAAAGCAGCAACAAGAGCCATAATAACATTTGTGTCTGTATTCATAGAGTATGGAGCATAAAAAGTCCAACCTGTATCAGCCACACCTTCACCAATAAATAGTGATGATAAAGCAATGATACACCCTAAGATATAGAGCCAAAATGTTGCCCAGTTAAGTCGTGGGAAAGATACATCTTTCGCACCAATCATAAGTGGCATAACAATGTTTCCAAATATTGCAGGAATCCCTGGAATAATAAAAAGGAAAATCATAATAACCCCGTGAAGCGTAAACGCTTGGTTAAATGTATCTCCATCCATGATTTGTCCACCTGGTGAGAACAATTCAATTCTCATAGCTAGTGCTGTAAATACAGCAACAAAAAAGAATGTAAACATAACAGCGGCATACATGATACCAATTCTTTTATGGTCAACAGTAAGCATCCATTGCATGAATGTACTTTTTGGGTGCCCTATGGCACAGTGGGTTTCGTCAAAATAAGTTTTACTCATCTAAATTTCTCCTTTGGTTTTGGTGTTCTTCTTGATCTCTTCTTCCTGCTTTAAGTAGCCAGAGAAAAAAGAGTATTGTAATAATTAATATCACTGTTGCTACGATTTTTTCCCAAGCAAAAACATACGTTTTTCCTTTGGGATCATAAGAGAAACAGTATAATAACGTTTTAGCGATAGTTGGTCCAATTTTACCTTGTCCGGACTCAAATACTGCCATTTTCATATCAAAAGGAAGTTGCTCAATACCATTGAGGTAACGTGTAATCTTTCCTTTAGGTGAAATAACAATAAGTGTCGCAGGATGAATATAATCTACTACACCTGCATCTGTCACTGTTTTTTTATACGTAAATCCAACTTTATCAGCAAGCACTGCCGAAGAGTTGTTTTCAGTGACTAAAAAATGCCAAGCATCTTGTACATAAGGTCTGGACATTGCTTTATGATACATATCTCTTTTGCCTTTTGCCAAAGGATATGTCTCATCAAGAGCAAAACTAATCGTTAGAACTTTATAGTCTGTATTTTCAGACAAGTCTAGTCTGGACAGTAGTTTTGCCATATCTTCTAGTTGTGGACCACATATCCCTCCACATTTAAAATAATTTAAAGAAAGAATAGTTGGTTTTCCATCCATATACTCTTTGAGCGTTCTACTTTTTCCATTCTCATCTATAAATGTCAAATCAAGAGGTACGTACTCTCCTAACTTCTCATTGACACCTAGTGATTCTGCTTGTACTATCGTTAAAAACAATACGATAAGCATCACAAAAATTTTCATATATCCTCCAACATGTTTTCTATATTTAAAAAATATATCCCAATAGTTTAGACTAATGCCACTTAAAAGTGAATAAAAAGTAATAAAAACCTATCTACAAAAGATAATTTAACACATAATTAACATTTTTAGGTATTTATAAGACAAATGATTTTTAGAAATATAATATTTTATAATTTATATTTATTAAGAAAGGAGTAGATATTGCAAAAATAGTAGTAAAACAGCAAAGGAAAAGCTTATGCTTTGCCTTTGGCTGATTGTATAGAGTGGATATATTTATAGTCAATATTAATCGCTGATTCTCTTGGAAGATTCTGACTCAATCGCCCAAGCATCACTTCAAAATCCTCAAAAAGATAATTTGCCATAGACCCTGGTATTGGATTAATTTCATTGAGTAAAACTTCACCATCAACCACAAAGAAATCACAACGAATAATACTACCCTTAAAAAGTGTGCCA
This sequence comes from Sulfurovum sp., assembly GCA_027062365.1. Taxonomy (GTDB): domain Bacteria; phylum Campylobacterota; class Campylobacteria; order Campylobacterales; family Sulfurovaceae; genus Sulfurovum. The sequence continues at coordinate 14,040 of JAMOTK010000076.1, read as the reverse complement.
TAAATACTTTTGAAACTTTCTTGAATTTGTAAGGCTAAAGTGTCTGAAATATCAGCCGATAAAACCTGTGAATCACGTGAGAAATCCATGTACTTTTTCTCAAAATCCAAAAACTCCTCTTTTTGAGGCTCTTCTATGATAGAAAGTTCCCATTTAGAAGTAAAACACCCTGCTTGGTTAAACTCCTTAACCCCTTCTATAAAAGGCTCAACAATGACATCATTATCATATTCAAATGCCACATCCAAAGCATAATCCAAATCTTTCGCTTCTCTCACGATACTCACACCAATACTAGACCCCAAACACACAGGCTTGATAATCACAGGATACGCCATGCTAATTTTACGTTTATCATTCATGGATAAATGCTCATACGGCACAGTTTTCACCCCTAAGTTTTGAGCCAAAAACTTCGTATAAAGTTTATTATAAGACAAAGCCGAAGCTTCAAGCCGTGGAGAGATATAAGGCATATCATAAAACTCCATCATCGAAGCCATTTTTCCATCTTCTCCATCTCTACCATGAATAAGATTAAGCGTTACCTCACTCTCAATCTTTTTATCCCCAAACATTCCAAGACTATAAAATCCTCCTTGTTTTAAGACAAGTTCTTTAGATTTTTTGTACTCACCTGAGGAGAATAGTTTAGAGTTAATTTTATCTGTATCAATCAAATAAAATTTTCTATCGCTACTTACAAAAATATAAGTAAGGCTAGAATTTTTTAAAACCTTTTTCATTGTAATGGCTGAGACGATACTAATTTCATGCTCAAAACTAGACCCTCCGAATAAAATAGTAATATTCATTCCCCCTCTCCTAAAGCATCTTGGCAAATTCACCAAAAATATATGCCGATTCATGAGGGCCTGGACTGGCTTCTGGGTGGTGTTGGACAGACATACTTGGAGAGTCATTATATTTGAGTCCCTCAATGGTATTGTCAAATAAGTTTGTATGGGTGACTGTAGCCACTTCTGTAATGTTATCAGGCACATTATAGTTATGGTTTTGTGCTGTGATTTCTACGGTTTTGGTTGTTTCATTTTTGACAGGATGATTTCCACCATGATGTCCAAATTTGAGTTTATAGGTATCATATCCATGAGCAATAGAAAGTAGTTGATGTCCTAAGCATATTCCAAAGAGAGGGATTTTATGGGCAATGAGTGCTTTAATTTTTTCTTGCTCTTCTTTCAATATCAAAGGATCACCCGGACCATTGGAGAGAAAGACCCCTGCAATTTCTTTGGCATCAAATTTACTGATTATCTCTTTTGCTGAAATAGTATTAGGAACAACCGTGACTTCCATCCCTGCGTGGGTAAGTTCATTAAGGATATTTCTCTTGATACCAAAATCAAGTGCCAATATTTTTTTGCTCGTTTGGGGTGTATTATAGGTAAAGGTATCAATATTATAACATGCTTCATTATGAATATATGCTTCTTTGGTACTGACTTGCTCAATATAATTTACCTCTTCAATACGAGGGGCATTTTCTAAGGCTTTTTTGAGTTCTTCTACTGTGTGAAGTTCTGTAGAAGCGATCATCATCATCGCACCTTCATTCCTTAGAATTTTAGTCAAAAACCGTGTATCAATGTGCGTAATACCTAAAATATTTTCTCTTTTAAGCAAAGATGCTAAGGTCTCTTCTGCTCTAAAACTAGAAACTCTATCGTGATAAGCACGAACGATAACCCCTTTACAATACGCCCCTTTGCTTTCCATATCTTGGGCATTACATCCTACAATCCCTATTTCAGGCATGGTAAATGTTACAAACTGCCCTGCATAAGAGGGGTCACTTACTATCTCTTGATAGCCTGTAAGAGATGTATTAAAGACGACCTCGCCTACTGATGTACCAGTAGCCCCAAAACTTTTGGCTTCTAGCATCAATCCATTTTCAAAATATAAAGAAATTTTTTGCATTATAACATGCCTCTTTTAGATAACTCTTCTTGATAATATCGTTCATACAATAATTCATAGTCTTGACTGCCATGAACAACTTCTTTTTCCATCCCTTTTATCTTGTCGTAGACAATATCATCAATCTCATCATAGGCATCAGAAAAAGCCTTAAATCCTTTAAAAATAACATTTTTTACTTGATTTTCATTGACGGTATACTCTGCTAAATAATTTTCATACAATTCATCGAGTATCAGGTGTGCCAAATCATTGTAACGGTCATCATAATTCATGATAACCCCAGCATCAGCTGCCATTTTCTTTTTAATCATGAAGAAAAGCTGTCTTTCATCTGCATGTTGAAACTCTATTTCATCATAGTTTTCATCTAAAATTTTTTTTACTTTTTCATCAAGAGCATGTTCTTTTGCTAAGTTAGCATCTATGATGATTTTACATGCTTCAGCCACAGCTTCTCTACCTTTAGGTAATTGTATAAAAGATGCATTTGCTAAGTCAATAGCAATTTTGGTGGCTACGTATCCTGTTTGTTTTGGTTTTAATCTCATGACTTTTCCTTATCGTATAATTGTATCTTCACGCTCTGGACTTGTAGAAATAATCCCTATCTTTGTCCCTATCATCTCTTCTACTGCTAGGATATACTCTTTAGCTGTTTGAGGTAAGCTATCAAATGTTCTTGCTCCCTCTGTCTGATCCCATCCTGCAAAAGATTTATAAATAGGCTTGGCATCTTCAAGGTCATAAGGGACATAGTTAATCTCTTTACCCTCTACTTCATACGCTACACAGACTTTAACCTCTGCAAAACCATCGAGTACATCTAACTTCATGAGTGCTACTTGATCCACACCATTGACACGCACAGCATGACGCATCGCTACAGCATCAAACCAACCACATCGTCTAGGTCGTCCTGTTGTTGTACCAAATTCATGTCCATTTTTACGCAATAAATTGCCCTCTGCCCCAAAATCTTCACTTGGGAAAGGTCCATTGCCTACTCTTGTACAGTATGCTTTAGCAATGCCTGTTACTTTGCCCAAATCCTTAGGGTTGATACCCAATCCACTACACGCCCCTGCACTCACGGTAGTAGAAGAGGTTACATAAGGATAGGTACCATGGTCAATGTCTAGCATCGTACCCTGAGCCCCTTCTAAAAGTATCTTTTTATCAGCATCCATAATCTCCCACATCAACTGTGTAGTATCGGTAATATACTCACCCAAAATATCTTTATAGCCTTGTAGTTCGGATAAGAGTGCCTCTTTTTGAGGGGCTTCTACACCCATCGCCGTAAAAATAGGCTCATTGGCAGCAAAAAAGTCTATGACCTTCGCCGTAAGTTTATCAGGATGGAGTAATTCTCCCAATCTATGTCCTACACGTGCGATTTTATCTCCATACGCAGGACCGATACCTTTACCTGTCGTACCGATAGCCTTATCCCCTTTCATACGCTCTCGTGCTTGATCGATAAGTGCATGATACGGCAACAATACATGGGCTTTATCAGAAAGGAAAAGACGACCTTTAAGATTATCAAACTGTTCCATCTCTATGATGAAATCTTTTGGAGAAAGAACCACACCATTACCCACTACATTTTTTGCATTAGGGTTTAATACACCAGAGGGAATAAGATGAAGTGCATATGTGTCTTCTCCTATAACGATGGTATGTCCTGCATTGTGACCTCCTGCAAAACGACAAACATAGTCATGAGATTGAGCCATATGGTCTACAATCTTTCCTTTTCCTTCATCTCCCCATTGGAGACCTACAATTAAATCTGCTTTACTACTCATCTATTTTGCCTCTTTTTTCATCTTATTTGCGACACACTCATCTGTATAGAGTGCAAATCCTGCTGCTTCGATACCATCCACACTATAGATACCACCCCTTGCCAATAGTCCATTGTCTTCAAACATTCTAAATGTCAAAGAGTCATAATAACGCATCTTTGCATAAAATAGTGGAGAAATGACCATGTTGCTATAGCCTACTTTTTCTGTGGCTGTTTTTATCTTTTTTAACTCATGCTTTATATCTTCTGGAAATACTTCTAAATTGTTTAAGTCATCTACACAAGAGATACGTACCAACTGCTCTATCCACGGTAACTCAGCATTTATAATTTGCTCTACGTGCATCGATTTGAGTACTTCTAATGAAATACCATATTTTTCATTGAGCAGGTTAGGGATACGAATATTGGCTATTTGCATCATAGGAGAAAGACCCATTTCAGACAAAAGCATCACTGTAGTTTTGGCAACCTCTTCAAAGCTTCCATCTATGACCTCTACTCCTACTTGATACTGCTCTGTAGTAGGAAAAGTCACAGTAGGTTGGATATAAAACCATTTCTTAGACTCTGTACTTCGCCCCAATCTTTTGGTTACGATACGTACCACATCGACTGTAGAATCAGCACGAAGCGTCACTTCATGATTTTGTGCATCATTGAGTCTAAGCAATGACTTTTTATCTTCAAAGCTTTCATGCTGATGGTAAGAAAAAAGGGGAGTCACTATCTCTTCAAACCCAAGATTTTCCAAAAGCTCTGCTGAGACGAACTCTATCTCTCTTTTTATTTTTGCAGATGTACCAAAATATAGTTTTGACCCAGAAGGGATTTCGTGTTCATAAACCATTAGTTTTTTCCTAATATTGTGTTAAAATAGACTTCGTTAAAGACACGTGACGCAGTACCGTCAAATGCTCTCTCTCCTATCTTTGCCAATGCCAATTCTACAGCATTGACTACCCAAACCATCTCATAAGGGGCAATAAGTCCCATCTGATTGATACGAAAAATTTTACCCTTCAAATGGTCTTGTCCTCCTGCTACATTGACATCAAAATCTATTTTGAGAATATCACGTATCTCTTTGGCATAAGGACTGTCTATCGTAGTCATAGAAAGAGCTGGACTTTGAGGATACGAATGTAAGCCTAGTGCTTCTAAGGCTTGACGTGTGGCTTTCGCACGACGTGCCGTTTCATCATAAAGTTTTTCTATGCCACCTACATTGTCTATCTCTTGTAAAATAGCACGTAAGCCGATAATCAGTGTCGTAGCAGCTGTATATGCTGTGGTATTTTGTTTTTGTTTCTTAATCTCCGAAGCGAGATTTAGATAATAGCCTTTACCCTTGCCTATCTTGCTAATAGCCCCATTGCTAAGCCCCAATATCGCTAACCCAGGAGGCAACATCAACGCTTTTTGACTCCCTGCAATAAGACAATCAATATTGCACACATCAATAGGTTCTACCCCTACTGCTGTAATCCCATCAGCAATCATCATGATATGTGGGTATAGTGCCTTAACAGCTTTAGCTATCTCTTCAACAGGATGACGTAATCCTCCTGCTGATTCTGAAAGTTGTATCGCAATAGCATCAATCGCAGGATTGGCTTTGAGAGCAGAAAGTATCTCTTCTACGCTCACAGGTACATCCCAGTCATGTTTTATCTCATCATTTTTCAGCCCAGTAGCTAAGGCAATTTTGCCAAATCTTTCACCAAATTTTCCAGAATTGACAGAAAGAAGTGTATCATGACATAAGTTTGTCACAGCAGACTCCATAGCCCCAGTGCCAGAACACGCCATCATAATAACTTCATCACTATGAAAAAGCTTAAATAAAAGCGTTCTAGTCTCTTCGAATATAGTTTCAAATTCAGGGGTTCTGTGGTGTAAGGTAGGTGTAGCCATTGCCAAACGTACAGACTCAGGTACAGGTGTAGGGCCGGGTGTAAATAATAACATAAAATATCCTCGCAATCGCCATCATGACGACGGCGTAGTTAACGAAATTATATCTAAAAGTTTGTTAGGGTTGGATAAGTAAACTATATCTCAGTCATCAATCCAAAACTTCTCACAAAAGGGACTGCCATAGATGGATTTTTAATCATTGTCTTAAAATCACCCTTAACAAATTTTAATTTACCTGTAGCAAATGCTATGCCCATACTAGTCATCGTCAATGGTTTATTCATCCACTTCGCCCAATCTTGAGAAGAAGCTCTCATATCCCAATCGGCCTTCTCTCCACCATAAAGACCAGCAGAAACTGCTATGCCATCCTCTACAACAAAGACACATAATGGTGCATCATCCCCTTTAAATCCACAAGTAATAACAGAATTAAAATTAATATCGGCTAATTTACCAGATACCTCTGGTTCTGCATTCCATGCATCTTTAAGTAAGTTTATCCATTCGTTTGAAAAAAGTTGTGCCATAATTAATCCTTTATTTTCTCTATAATTTAATAATTATAAAGGTACACTTTATTTCCTTAATATTGAGACTATCCCCTAGGTTTTTATGCAAAAATACTAGCCTTTTCTCCATCATGAAACATAAGACTGTTCAAACTTCTTTTTAATTGATAAACATTTTTATTTTAGATTGTGAAGCCAAAGCTTCACTTATATTACAAACTTAATATTTTTAATATTCCCCATACTTTTGATTTTAGGTTGAGGAAGCTTAATCAGCCTTCTTGGCTTTTCTTCGGCTACGGTATAATTCCCTATCGTATTAAAGATATTGGTAATGACGGTTGAAGTTGTATTTTCTTCTTTGATAAAAATCTTTTTAATGACTATTCTCATTTTAATAATCGTCTTAATCACACTTGTACCACTGACAAGCTTTATTTTTTCTACTATTTTAATACTTTGTGTAACTTTATTTCCATATTTTACTTTATCAAATGCCTTAGATAAATCACATAAAGACAGCTCTAAGGCATGTATTCTATCCCTATATGCATCACCATTAACTGCTTCAAGCTTGGTGATAAGATAGCTTAATAATTTATTCGTAGCACTGTTGTCTATTTTGGTATAGGTTTTGGATTTAATTGTTATTTTGATACTCTGATGTACCTTAATAGAGGCATCTAATTCTGATTTATCATGATGTGTCAAGACAGTTTTTTTGATTTTGATTTTAATCTTAATTTTGACAATCGTTTTGATACTGCTATACAATCCTTCATCAGACAAACTTTTATCCGTAAAATCCTTAATAGCTGTGACGGCAGTATCATCATTGGGAATAGTCCCTTCTTCTACCTTACTTGCCACACCTGAAGCCACCATATCTATCAAGGCTTTTTTAACTTCCTCTTCGTTTGTTTCTCCAGAGACTTTCGTTTCTATCGCTTTGGCTGTATTTGCCAACTCTTGAAGCATATTCCCTTTATTCAAAAGTGTATCTATCCCAGATATTTTATCAATGCTCGTATTATGATAGAGCTTAGAAATCAAGAATTTAAGGCTCTCTTTGCTCTCCAAAGAGCTGTCTTCATTGACCTTTTTGATATGCTTGGTATAGCTCAAAGAGATACTTTGCATCTGCGTATAAAGGCTCTCTATATCTTTGTCCATATTCTCTTCTATAATCCCTGCTAAAAGTGCCACATTAGAAGGCTCAGAAGCCTCTAATCCTTGGGAATCCAAGAGTTTTAGAAGTGTACTTTTTAATCTACTGATACGCATTTTGACTCTCTCAATGTCTATACTATCACTAGATTTCATAGTATCCATCAAGCTATCCCACGCCCCTCTGTCTGCCAAAGCTTCGGCTTGACTACCACTGCCAATCCCTTCTACCACAAAAAGACTTTCCATACTCTCTTTGAGCTTCTCTTGGATAAGGCTTTCTAGGTCAGCCAGTTTCTCTAGCTCTTTGGCTGAAATACCACTGCCTTGGGCTATCTCTAGGAGGTCTAGCTTTTCAATACTCGTAGAAACATTATTGATTTTAATCTTCAATTTTTTCTTTACCACGACCGTAGAGAGCATTTTCATCACACCCTCTTTGTTCTGTGTCGCCATACTCTCCATAAGCATTGCCAAAAATACCCCTGCACGGTAGGCATTTTCATTTTCACGTGGGTTCGTCTCGCACAAAGGCTTGTCAGTAGTCAATCCCAAAGCCTCATTCACACTCACCCTAGCATCATCAAGTGGTAGCGTCCCTTCTTCTACAATCGTATCGACCAAGGTCGTAGCAGGAGAAACATGGGCAATAGATTCATCGTCTTTACCCTCTTTTTTCTTTACAGTACAAGCCATCTTAAATGCATTTGCCTTGTCATTGCTATTGTTTACCCCATCAACACCAGAATCCTTACCACCTACAACCTCTACTCTATAGCGTGTGGGCAATGAAGGTACAGGAATACTATAATTCCCCTTACTATCTGTCGTGGTACTGCCTAAAAGCTTCTTATTCATATCATAAATAGATACCTTACCCCCATAAATAGCCCCATCTACCACAGAGCCTTTTACGCTAGTCTCTTTGCTTGGGGTTGTTGTGGCTGTTGTCGGCGTTGTGGCTGTCGTTGGCTTGACAACCGTACTTTGACTTGGCGTTGCTGTACTTGCTGTCTCTGTTGTCGGCGTACTCTCTACACTAGGGGGGGTATCCTCTACCGTACTTTTGACCACCGTATCATTACCACATCCCCCAAGAAGCAAACTCGCTACGATTAAAGACAATCCTAATTTTTGATTATAAGTTCTCATTTGTTATCCTTGTCACACAATACATAATAACCATCTTCTGACCCCAAGTACTCAAAGTTCTCAATCCCTGCTATCTCTCTATCAGGCACATACACAGAGGGGTCATCTCCTCTTACTTGTGCCAACATAATCACTTGATTAGGAGCAGTACAAACAACATCACTAGCAGACATTCCTGCCCCATTCGTACCATGAAGAGTATACCCTCGCCCATAACTATGTACGACATCGCTCGTTTGACTAATGCTCTCTATCTCGGTATCCGAAATAGCAAAGACAAGCATTCCTTTATAATTATCCACTCTATCAGCAATAAGCAAATATTTACGCTCTATCTCCTCTCTCACCCCTGCATGAGGAGAATACCCATACCAATTCCCACCATCAACTATCCAAATAGAGTGAATATCACTATTAAGCTTGGTAATATCAATCGTCCCACTCACAGTATTGCGTCCTGCTTTAAGAGGAATTTCCGATGCATTCACCGACCCATCAAGCACCATCATAGCTATAACATTTTCAATCGCCGTTTTAATCGTCTCTATGGCACTATTAGAGTGGTCATTATCACCCTTATATCCATCTATCAAAAGCTTAATCGCATCAATCTCTCTTTTAATCTTATCAGCCTCATCTTTGAGAGCTATCTTCTCATCATTATCAACGATATTATTATCAATGGCTTGTTTAATGGCATCTAGTTTACTCATTGCTCCGTCAAGTTCTTGTTTTAGGGTGTTGTAGTCGCTGTTGGTATCTATGCCATCTTTGATGCTGTCTAGTTCATTTACGGCATCTTTGATTGTATGCAATACGGCAGTATTATTCACATCTTCATTATTAAGATGATAATCCAAAATCTCACCATTTAATGCATACTCCACATCCAACATATTCCCTGCACTATCATAACTATAAAATATCTTCTCTCCACTCTCATAACTCACCTCAATCACACGGTCTAAATCATCATATTTATATGATTTAGCATCTAATGTGACCAAAGAGAGAGCTACAAAAGTAATTAGTGTCACTATCTTTTTCATTTTTTCTCCTTTTTCATTTTTATATCCAATTTCCGTAGGTCGGGGTGTCCTCACCCCGACACAATATACGAAAATCAAAAAATATCGTTATTCCAAATTATTGTCGGGGTGAGACACCCCGACCTACAACATCCACCTCTTAATCACCTCACTAGAAGCATGTAAAATATCTCTATGAAAATACTGTTCCCATAGAGTGGCTACTAGGTAGGTTGTGATGATTGGCTATTTTCCTTTTTTATCTTTTATTATTTATCACATTCATTAATTATAATTGTGGTTTTACAATTGAAAAGACAATTAGAAGTATTATTGTAATTATTTCCATTATTATTATTGGTTATGTTATTTACTGAACTATCATAATTATTATTTATAGTTCTATTTTGAGTAGAATTATTAATATTATTATTAATATTTACATCATCTGTATCATTAAATACATCTCCAGAGTTATTGAAAACATCATCTGTATCATTAAATACATTATTACTATTAGAAGAATGATTAAAGTTTTGTGTAGCACTTGATTGAGTAGCACTAGGCTGATTACCTTTAAGTTTATCATAAATATAGTTTGTTGCTAAACCTATTCCTAGATTAGTTGCTATAAAAGTTCCTGCTTTTTTTAGAGCCTGTCTTTCAATAATAGCTACTGCTCCTGCAAATACAAAGTTTATCCACTTACCTTGTGGGTCAATACCAATAATTGGTCTTCCATTAACATACCCAAATCTATTCAAACTTCCAAAATTAGTAATCCCACCAATCAAAACATCCCGATTAACAAACCTCTTAACCTCCGTACTATAAAATCTAGCTCTCATATAATAAAGGTTATTCTCTTCATTCATCACACCATCTCGTCCATTATAAAGAAAAGGTGTAACAGTTGTACCAAGTGAATGTTTATAGAGTTCACCGTAGGGTAGGTAGCTAAATCTATCTACTATCTCACCGTTTTCATTTGTTAAGGCGATTGTACTTCCTCTTAAATCATAATGATAATAGAGTGTTTTGCTATCAAGAGTTTGAGAAATTAGCCCAAGTCCATAAGTATAAGTTGTGGTTTGGGTATCGCTCATTATTAGCAGTTGGCTTAGAGGGGCATTTGGATTTACTACATATTTGCTTGTTGCACCCTCTTTAGTTTTGGCTATCTTTTGATTTAGCACATCATAGCTATAAGCTACACTATTGGCTAATACTAGACGATTTCTACTATCATAAGTGAGTTTCAAATCACCAAGTTCTAGCATATTATCATCTGCATCAAATATTGTTTTGGTGCTGTTTGCTTCGTCTAATAGATTTCCTGCTTTGTAGGTCATCTGTAGATTAGCCAACTCTTTTGGAGAGATTTCATTTGAGTTTGTCTCTTCTATGATATTGCCTACCTCATCATACTCAAAGCTAAATTCACTAATGATTACACCTAATGGCGTGACATCTTTTTGGCTTGTAAGTTGATTGGCATTGTTATAAGTTCGTGTTAAGATAGTGCCGTTTGCTCTTGTGATTTTGACTACTCTACTATTTTTATCATACTCATAAGCTGTGGTTTTGCCATTGTCTGTTACAGAGCTTAGTTGAGAGTTTGCATTATAGCTATAAGTTACTACTTTAGCATTTGGATAAGTAAGTGTCACTAGATTACCTACTTTGTCATACGCATAAGCGATTTTATTTCCCTCACCATCTGTATAAGAGAGGAGTTGATTAATCACAGAATAGGTCATTACAATAGTTTTACCATTTTCACTAATAGTCAGTACATTTCCATTTTTATCATAGCTATACTCTATTGTGCCTACTTCATCTGTGATAGATTTGATGCTTCCATCATCACGGTAAGAGATATTTGATTTTTGCTCTCTTGCATTGGTAGATTCTATCAGTTGATTTTTATCATTATATGCAAAAGCTGTTGTGCTTCCACTTGCTGTGGTGATGCTTGTAGGCAATCCCATACTGTTATAAGTGTAGCTTGTTTTGTTGGCTTTGGGGTCAGAGAAATCTACTCTATTACCATCTGCATCATAACTTTGTGTAGATTTACCATTCATTGTATCTATGGCTTCTACAAGTCGTCCTGCTTTATCGTAATTAAAGCTTGATACTCTATTTTTAGCATCAGTAATAGTCTCAGGTTGCCCCATTAAGTTATAGCTTGTTTGTGTGCTTTGATTTAAAGCATCTACTGCTTTGATAAGGTTATTGGTATTGTTATAAAATAGCTCTGCTACCATATTACCCATAGCATCATAAGACTTTTTGACATTACCCAAAGCATCATATTCTACAGAAGAGCTGTTATTCATAGCATCGGTACTTTTGACCACTCTACCCATTGCATCATACTCAAAGCTTACAGAGTTTTGATTTGCATCTGTTACTTTGATGACTCTATCTTCCCCATCATAAGCAAATGTTGTTACTGCTCCTAAAGGATTGCTTTGCGTAAGTAGGTTATTATTGGCATCATAAGTATAAGTGCTTACATTTTTTTGTGCATCTGTGGCTGTGAGTCTATTACCTCTTTGGTCATAAGTAAATGTGGCAGAATTGCCTAAAGCATTGATGATTTCTACAACTCTATCAGCATTATCATAAACAAACTTAACTTCATTGCCTAATTGGTCTATCTGTTTGGTAACGCGTCCTATCTCATCATAGATATAGCTTGTACTTGTGCTATTTGGATAACTCACTTTTGATACTCTAGAAAATCTATCATACTCATAAGTTACACTATTACCTTTTGGTGAAGTTTGTGTAATAAGCAAGTTTTCATCATTATAAATAAAGGTTGAACTCTCACCATTTGGTGCTGTTTTTTTGATGAGGTTATGATTTGTGTCATACTCATAAGTTGTTGTAAACTTTTGGCTTCCATCGCTACTAACTAAACTATGAGAGATAAGATTTTTATGCTCATCATATTTTAACTCTTCATAAGAGCCATCAGGAGATATTTTTTTACTTACATCGCCGTTAATATTGTACTCTAGGTTTACAGTTTGATTTTTGGCGTTTGTGCTTGATATGAGTTGAGATTTAGCATCATAAACATTATCTATACGATTATTTAGTTTATCAATTTTGGACAAAAGACTATAAGTATTTGTATCATAAACATACTTACTTATATCTCCATTTCTATCATTGTATTCAGAAAGGATTTTACCTGCTGTTGAATTATGGTCAAAAGTATATTTGACTAAAGTATTTGTATCTACTCCATCATCTTCGGTATTGACTAAACCATTCGCTAGATAAGTATTTTCAAAATAAACTGTACCATCACTATAAGAATATTTTGTGACTTGTCCTAAGCTATTATATTCAAAGTCATAACCCATACCTTCTGGAGCATCTATATGTATTAGATTAGATAGATTATCATCACTATAGGTCAAGACTATTTCTCTATCAATACTATCTGATACTTTGATAAGTTTATTATCTTTATAATGATATTCAATAAATAATCCTGAGGCTATATCTGTAACCCTAGAAAGTGAAGAATTTACATCAAAAATAAATCCTAGTTTTTGTTCTTTGTGGTTTTCTATACTCTCTAAAACTCCATATTCATCAAATTGATAAATGATTCTATTTTTCTTAGTAAGCGTATAACTTTTATCTGCATTTTTTATGAGTTTATCATATTTAGTGGGCTTGTCAATAGAAGTGAATAAAGAGCTATTGCTATCATCTTTTTGAAAAAAGTTATAATTTTTATCATTCCAATAAACAATAAGGTCACCATTTATTTTTTCTTGTATTCTCGCCGTAAACCCAAAGTTTGTACTCCAACCTCTACCCATTTCTGTTCTAGTTAATAATAATGAACTATAAGATACATTAAAAGAGAGTGCATTTAACCCTTGTTGATTTAAAAATGAAAAACTAAACATCTCTGCACCAGTAGCTGTATTTACAGCTCTATTTGCACATGAACCTGTATTCTTACCATAAGTTTTTGCTACTTTAGGTTGATTAATAAAAAAGTTTTGATTATGTTGTGCCGTTGTAATCGTAACCTTTATAGGTACACTTTTATTTCCTGCTTTGTCATAGGCTGTGGCTGTGGCTGTTCTATTTGTCCAAACCTTATGTGATGGAGTAATTGTATCCCCACTCTTTAAATTTCTAAAAATCTCAGGGTTTTTATCTCCATAATACCAAGAAAGAACGACTCTATCTATATCATCATTATAATCTATTACTTTAAGGTCAAAAGAGGCAGATTCTCCAGAGTTTATAGTAATATTGCTCACATCTGCTAATAACATAGGTTTAACAATCTTTTTGACTTCAAAAGTCCCTGCACTTATCCATGTTGTAGTATGAATAATAGGAGCGTTTAAATCTACTTTATCACTCGCTTTGACTTCAAATTCATAACTACCTTCTTCATCTATTTTTAACGCTTCTTTATTATTCGTAAACGAAGTACCTTTATAGTGGTCTAAGA
>JAMOTK010000075.1 GCA_027062365.1 Sulfurovum sp. | reverse complement strand
TGCCACTTCCTGCAAAATTACTTAAAGTTCCACCTACTGCTGTAATATCTCCTACTACAAAATCACTTGATGCTTCACTCAAAGTAAATGTAAGTGTGGCTACTTCTCCTGCTTTAAGTGCTGTATGCGTTGAAGTGATGGTGATGGTTGGCAAGAGAGTATCCACCAATACCCCTGCTGTAGAAGCAATATTATTGAGTGTAGGTACAAGGGTATTGGCTGTTCCATTGAGAAGTGTTCCACCATTGGGGTCGATATTTCCTGCTATAGCCAAGCCATCACTATCGTTTACTCCACTCTCAACTGTATATCTAAATAGCAAAGCACTTGTCCCACTGCCACTTATATAGGTAGCATATTTGATGCTTGTACCAATGGTTAAAGTCAATCTAGGTGTGCCATTTGTGCTATCTACTATGACATTTTCACTGGTATTTACTGTGAAGTTCAATAGCGTGTTTGTGATATATGTATTGTTTGCAGGTACGCTCACGGTAGTTACCGTTGCTATACTGTATGTCGTAGCATTCGCTGTAAGGGCAAAGCCATCAACTTTATAATTAATGTTCACCCCACTATTTGCATAGGGATAGATTTTATAAAAATACTGCGTATCAGTTGCAAGTCCTATCCATGCATAAGTCCCTACGCCATGAGCAATATTCATCACAGCACTTCCATCAGTACAATTTGAATCATTATTTTGAGTAATACCATCCACTGGGTCTGTGAAGCTACTACTTGTCGAACACAGTAGCAAATACCCATCAGGTGCTTGGCTTCCTGTCACTGAATCTGTCCAAGAAGTGGTGATTTGTGAAGGGCTATTGGCTATGGCTAGGAGTGATGTTGGATGGTTGATAGCATTTCCATTGACTATATCAATCATCGCTTGTACCTCTGCTTGTGTGGCAGGAGAAGAGAATAAATCGGGATTATTGTCTATATAGGTATTAGAGAAAGCTATATTTAAACTATTTACATTGGTCAATGTTGGTAAGATACTATTGAATTGAGCCTCTGTAATATTACTCTCTACATTTGTATCATCTGCTTGACTTCCTATTTGGGTAAGGACAATTGTAGAAGCAATCGGATTTACTATAATCGTAAAGTTATGTGCTACTGTAGCAAGACCATCAGAAAGTGTAAGATTGACATCATGCAAACCTATATTTGTGAAGCTTGGCGTACCTTTTATGAAAGTTCCACTTTGATTTTCATAGTAATTGATAATTCCACCACTCTCCCCAATAAAGGCATCCAAATCACCATCACCATCTATATCGGCAAAAGTTGGTGTTGAAGAAAGTCCTATATCCACTCCATTAAAAGGATTACTACTTGTCTGTTCTGTGAATGCACCTGCAATGTTTTGATAATACTTGATAGTTCTACCACTCTCCCCAATAAAGGCATCCAAATCACCATCACCATCTATATCAGCAAAAGTTGGTGTTGAATAACCTCCTATATCCACTCCATCAAAAGGATTAGTACTCCCTGTCTGTTCTGTAAATACACCTGCAGTGTTTTGATAGTAATTGATAGTTCCAGACTGCTCCCCAATAAAGGCATCCAAATCACCATCACCATCTATATCAGCAAAAGTTGGTGTTGAATAACCTCCTATATCCACTCCATCAAAAGGATTAGTACTCCCTGTCTGTTCTGTAAATACACCTGCAGTGTTTTGATAGTAATTGATAGTTCCAGACTGCTCCCCAATAAAGGCATCCAAATCACCATCACCATCTATATCGGCAAAAGTTGGTGTTGACTGAGATCCTACATCCACTCCATTAAAAGGATTAGTACTCCCTGTCTGTACTGTAAATACACCTGCAATATTTTGATAGTAATTGATAGTTCCAGACTGCTCCCCAATAAACGCATCCAAATCACCATCACCATCTATATCAGCAAAAGTTGGTGTTGAAAAAGTTCCTATACCCACTCCATCAAAAGGATTAGTACTCCCTGTCTGTGCTATAAAGAGTAATGATTTTGTTAAACTTAACCAAGCAGGTAAAGTTGTAGCACTAGTAACCGTCCAAGTTAAAATATCACCTTCACTATCACTAGCACTGAGTTCATAAAGATAAGCTTCATCTTCTGTGGCTATGGTAAGTGCTGTGGAAGTGACTGTTGGTGCTGTATTGGCATTGACTATATCAATCATCGCTTGTACCTCTGCTTGTGTGGCAGGAGAAGAGAATAAATCGGGATTATTGTCTATATAGGTATTATAGAAAGCTATATTTAAACTATTTACATTGGTCAA
Organism: Sulfurovum sp.; assembly: GCA_027062365.1. Taxonomy (GTDB): domain Bacteria; phylum Campylobacterota; class Campylobacteria; order Campylobacterales; family Sulfurovaceae; genus Sulfurovum. The sequence continues at coordinate 13,090 of JAMOTK010000075.1, read as the reverse complement.
TGTTGGTAAGATACTATTGAATTGAGCCTCTGTAATATTACTCTCTACATTTGTATCATCTGCTTGACTTCCTATTTGGGTAAGGACAATTGTAGAAGCACTCGGATTTACTATAATCGTAAAGTTATGTGCTACTGTAGCAAGGCCATCAGAAAGTGTAAGATTGACATCATGCAAACCTATATTTGTGAAGCTTGGCGTACCTTTTATGAAAGTTCCACTTTGATTTTCATAATACTTGATAAGTCCATTTTGCTCCCCAATAAAGGCATCCAAATCACCATCACCATCTATATCAGCAAAAGTTGGTGTTGAAAAAGCTCCTACATCCACTCCATCAAAAGGATTATTACTCCCTGTCTGTGCTGTAAATGCACCTGCATTATTTTGATAATAGTTGATATTTCCAGTACTCTCCCCAATAAAGGCATCCAAATCACCATCACCATCTATATCGGCAAAAGTTGGTGTTGAATAACCTCCTATATCCACTCCATTAAAAGGATTATTACTCCCTGCCTGTACTGTAAATACACCTGCAGTGTTTTGATAGTAATTGATAGTTCCAGACTGCTCCCCAATAAAGGCATCCAAATCACCATCACCATCTATATCGGCAAAAGTTGGTGTTGAAAAACCTCCTATATCCACTCCATCAAAAGGATTAGTACTCCCTGTCTGTTCTGTAAATACACCTGCAGTGTTTTGATAGTAATTTATAGTTCCCAACCGCTCCCCAATAAAGGCATCTAAATCACCATCACCATCTATATCGGCAAAAGTTGGTGTTGACTGAAGTCCTACATCCACTCCATCAAAAGGATTATTACTCCCTGTCTGTACTGTAAATACACCTGCAATATTTTGATAGTATTTGATAGTTCCAGTACTCTCCCCAATAAAGGCATCCAAATCACCATCACCATCTATATCGGCAAAAGTTGGTGTTGGATAATTTCCTACATCCACTCCATTAAAAGGATTAGTACTCCCTGTCTGTTCTGTAAAGAGTAATGATTTTGTTAAACTTAACCAAGCAGGTAAAGTTGTAGCACTAGTAACCGTCCAAGTTAAAATATCACCTTCACTATCACTAGCACTGAGTTCATAAAGATAAGCTTCATCTTCTGTGGCTATGGTAAGTGCTGTGGAAGTGACTGTTGGTGCTGTATTGGGACAAGTTCCCCAAGTAGGTTGAAAAGCAGTAGTCCCTGCCAATGCTGAAGAGAAATCAAAATTATTTGGTTTTGAAGAGATAAGAAAAACACACCATGTACTAATATCTTGTTCAAAATTAGTTGCGTTCTTAAACATAGCAATCATATCACTAACATTACTTGTATCCCAATTTCCTATAGGCTGATTGAATACGCTTGCAGTCTGAAACATCCACCTCATATCAGTAACACTACTTGTATCCCAATCCCCTATAGGCTGATTGAATGCTTTTGCAGTATTAAACATAGAGTTCATATCAGTAACACTACTTGTATCCCAATCCCCTATAGGCTGATTGAATGCTTTTGCAGTATAAAACATATTGCTCATAGTAGTAACACTACTTGTATCCCAATTTCCTATAGGCTGATTGAATGCTTTTGTAATATAAAACATATTCCTCATAGTAGTAACACTACTTGTATCCCACTCCCCTATAGGCTGATTGAATGCTCTTGCATTATAAAACATATTCCTCATAATAGTAACACTACTTGTATCCCACTCCCCTATAGGCTGATTGAATGCTTTTGCATTATTAAACATAGAGTTCATATCAGTAACACTACTTGTATCCCAATGTCCAATACTTTTGTTAAATGTATCTTGATTATAAAACCAATTTTCCATATTCGTCACCCCAGAAGTACAAGCTTGTGTGGCATCTGTTGCTCCATTATGTATGATTAATTTTTCCTTAACATCAATCTTCGTATAGGTAACTCCATTAACCACCCCTGTATCACCTACAGCATCAGCGTCACAATGGATGGTGATGCCATTTGGGTCAAGTGTGAAGGTTGCATACACATTGCTCGAAAGTATTGTTAATACTAAGCCTAGACTTTTTAGTATATATTTCATTTTATCTTTCCTTATATGTTATGGATATCTCGTTTGCACGGTCTCCGTGGGAATCTATGATTAGGCTTGAATGATTTATCTAAATCAAAAACGACTAAAATCGTCTATCAAGTTATTCTATATTGATATCTGAAATATTATACAATACTCAAGTTTCTACGGGGTTTCAAAATAAAATTCTTTTGAAACTTTGCTGAAACTCCTAAATGTTATAATCCATTTATGAATGAAAAAATAGATACTAATAACTTAAAATTATTAAAAAACTTACACATACTTGTTGTTGAAGATGATATAGATTTGCTTGTGGATATTCAAGCGACTATAGAGATTTTTTGTAAGCATGTTTATACAGCGATAAATGGTAAAGAGGCGTTGGAGATAATGGATAAATCTCCTGTGGATATGATTATTTCTGATTATGTTATGCCTTTTATGGATGGCTATGAGCTTTGTAAGCTCATTAGACTCAGCAATAAAAATATTCCTATTGCGATAATGAGTAATTATAATGATAATGAAAAATTGCTAAAGATGATGCCTTTAAATCTAACAGATTATATTATCAAACCTATTGGTTACGCAAATTTGATGAGTGTTTTGTTGAATATGCTTCAAAGATTAGAAGAGAGTGGATTGATATGTGAACAAATAACGAAAGATATATCTTACCATCACCTAAGTAAAATCTTGAAAAATGGGGAGGAGATAATTTTACTTACAAAAAATGAGGTTTTGCTCTTGGAGCTATTTTTGAAAAATAAAAATAGTTTGGTGAGCAATGATTTAATAGAATATAATGTCAGTAGAGATGGTCTAAGCAAACAAGCGATTAAAAACCTCATTCATAGACTAAGGGTTAAAATAGGCAAAAAAGTGATTGTTAATATAAAAGAGATGGGATATATGATAATCTATGATAATGAATAATATAATTAAATCACTACTACTTTTTTTGCTTTTCACTTCATATATTCAAGCAGGTGAGAATATTGTAAATATAGATGCAAATTTTAGTAAAATCTCTTCACCTGATTATATCTACACTATAAATGACAAAAACAGTAGCTATTCACCCTCTATGATATTGCATTCAAAAGTACTAAAACAAGCAACCAAAATGCACATAGGCAATGCAGAAGGACCTTTTTGGACAAGAGTTAAGATTGAAAATAGTTCAGATAGCATTCAAAACCTTTCACTTTTCAATCCACTTGCAGGTACAAACGCCATAGATGTATATATCTACAAAGATGACAAACTCATAAAGTCTCATAGTCTTGGTGATATGCGTGACCAAAGCAAAAGAGAGGTAGTGACGAGACTCTCGATGTTTAATCTTACGCTTTTGGTTGGTGAGAGTGTCGTCATCGTCTCAAAGATTGAAAACTTTATCATTTATAATATAGGTTTGAGCATTCAAAAGTCTGAACTATTTATGGATAATGAGAACTATTTTATATTTGGTATGGCTTTTTGGGGTGGCTTAGGTACATTTATCTTTATACTTATTTTTGCATTTTTTATGATATACAAACAAAAGGCATACCTTGTATTGTCCCTTTACTTTATCATGATAATACTTTATGAGTATAGTTTTCACGGTATTTTATATCTCTTAAATATAAAAATGAATCTTTACATTATTAGCATACTCCCTTGGGTTCCATTTATGACAAGTCTTATCCTTATCATTGTATTTTCTAGTTTTCTTTTTAATATTAAAGAGTCCTATCCTAAAATTTATATTTTGATGAAGTTCAAAGTATCCTTGGTATCTATGCTCATACTTATTTATGTATATTCTATGTTTATAAGCAATAGCAAAGATTATCTTGGTCATTATGCTCCTTTAATTCCATTATTTACCATAGTGTCACTTATTGGCATTGGTATCTATATGCTCATCAAAAAAGAGATAGGAGCCAAATATTACCTCATGGGTCATGGTACTTTTCTCTTGGCTATTTTTGTAAATGCTCTAGGCGTTTTTGGAGTCATCACATACTATGAAGGACTAAAGCTTTTAGTCCCAGTGGCTCTTTTGGTTGATGTGATATTCTTATTTGTAGCTCAATATCTCAAAACATACAAAGCTCAACTTGACTTACTCAAAAACAAAGAGCTTCTGCTGGAACAATCTAGGTTTATATCCATAGGTCAAGCGATAGGAAACATCACACATCAATGGAAACAACCCCTTGCCAAACTTGGCTCAAATGTCACCTATTTAGAAGCGATTTTGAGAAATGACTCTGCCTCTTTGGAGAGAGTATTTTATGATAAATTACCAAATATCACAAAAAATATCACACAAATGCAACATACTATTGATGACTTTTCAAACTACTATTCAACTACAAATCAGGTTGAGAAATTTTACCCAAAAGAGATATTGAAAAAATATGTAATAGAGATATTAAACTCAAAGATTATTTTAAAAAATGTAGAGTTTAAACTAGAGATAGATGATGCGTTTGAGCTTCATTGTTATGAGCATATTTTTTCAAATATTATGATGATTTTGATTGATAATTCACTGGATAGTTTTCAATCAAATACTTTAGAAAATAAAATAACAATATCTATAAATAGAGATAATAATCACTATCAAATAGAGTATAAAGACAATGCAGGTGGGATAAAAATCAAACCTATTGAAAAAATATTTGAATATTTTATTAGCTCTAAAAATGCTACAAATACAAAAGGTCATGGAATGGGTTTAGCTATTGCTAAGATGCTTGTAGAAGATAGACTTAAAGGAAAAATTTCTGTTGAGAATAGAGATGATGGGGTGCTTTTTGAGATTTGTTTTGGGAAGTAATATCCTTATGAATGGATAACCCCCTTGTGGGTATCCATAAATGGGTAAAACAAACGCCTTTGCAAGAATCTTTCTAAATCATCCCTCCTGAATTGAGTCCCCATGTGGTTCTCCATCTTGTTTTGACAAGAGAGATACCAGCGATGGCTACGAGTACCACAACGGCAAATATCATAAAGCCCATGCTATAGCCATCAAATGCACCTTTACTCCAACCAAATGTTTGGATAAGGGCTGTACCTCCTATCCCACCTGCTGCTCCTACGATGCCTGTCATGATACCAATATCTTTAGCAAATCTTTGGGGGACGAGTTGGAAAACTGCTCCATTTGCCATGCCTAGGTTTGCCATGATAAAAAAGAGTACGACAATCGCTAACCAAAATGGTAAAGTAACAAAGGCGTTGATAAATGCCAAAGAAGCGACAATAGAAAAGAAAATATAAAGAGATTTAATCCCTCCCATTTTATCGGCAATCCCTCCACCTACAGGACGCAATATTGCCCCTGCAAAGATGGTTAACGCTCCAAAGTATCCAGCAATGACTTTGACATTTTCTTCGTTGAAGACTTCTATACCAAAGGCTGACATATCTACAGCGTACGTATTCATAAGGTAGACTTTCATATATCCTGCAAAGCCTACAAAGCCACCAAAAGAGATAGCATAAAAGAGTGAAAACCACCAAGTATCTTTGTCTTTGAGGAGTTTAGCATAATCAGAAAGCTTTTTAGGTCGTGCTTTATACACACTCTCTGGTGCATTTTTGGCGATGAAAGCATAAGCGATAAAGACCACTATAGCCATCATAGCACCCACCAAAAATACAGATGACCAGCCCCAGTGTTCTGCGATTTTGGGTGCAAACATAAAGTCAATTACCACACCAATATTACCAGCTCCTGCAATCCCCAAGACTATACCTTGTGATTTTGGTGGATACCATTGTCCAGCTTGTGGCAAGGCTACGGCAAATGATGCCCCTGCAAATCCTAGTCCAAGAGCGACTAATAAAAGCTGATTGTAGGTAATCGTCTCACCCAAGATATAGGCAGTGATTAAGGCAGTGATAACGACCAATTGAGCCGAAAGAGCTGTGGCTTTTGCACCAAATTTGTCTACACTAAACCCTAAAACGATACGCAATAATGCACCAGATAAAATAGGGATAGAAAGCAGTGTGGCTTTTTCTGCTGAGGTCATAATATGCCCTGTCAAAGCCATCGCCTCTGAAATCTCTGTAGCTAGTGGTCCTAACATTGTCCACACCATAAAACTCATATCAAAATATAAAAATGCCATAAAAAGCGTAGGTGCATGACCTTGACCTTTTAATGCTTTAAATCCTGCCATTGTTGACTCCTTAAAAGTAAATATTAAGTCTATTATATACTAAAATTATAGTATTTATAAGAAGTAATATGATTAAAATTTAATCAATTAAATATCATTTTTATTGATTAAAATATAGGCAATAAAAAGAGATTATTATAATCTAAATAGACTATAATAAATACCATAAGTAATAAAATGAAAGAGAGTACACCACGATGACGATTTTAAAAAAAGCATTAGAAGCTAGAAGTAAAAAAGTAAATAAAGTAGAAATAACCAAGGCACTTAAAATGCCAATGGATGTTTATACTAGGTTATCAGAGATAGCTTCTGCTGGGTACGAAGGCTTAGCCAAAGAAGATGCTTCTTACTTCTTGAAGTGTTTTGGACTCTTTGATAAAGGTGAAGACTTTATGCTTCGTGTACGCATCCCTGCTGGACAGCTCACCTACGATCAAGCCGTGCGTATAGGCGAAGTAGCACAACAATATGGCAATGACTATATAGATATAAGTACACGGATGCAAGTAGAATTACGGTATCTACAGATAGAAGATATAGACAAAGTCTTAAAGGCACTTCAAGAAGTGGGTATCTCTACATTTCAAACAGGTGCAGACAATTTTCGTAATATTGTCACCGACCCCTTAGATGGTATTGCCTATGATAATATTATTGAAACGATGCCAATTATAGAAAGTCTTCACTCTATTTTTGCCCAAAATCCAGAGTGGATTTCGGTGTTACCTCGTAAATTTAATACAGGAATCTTAGGCTCTCTTTCTAACTCTTGTAATATTTACGGTCATGACTGTTGTTTTGTTTTGGCTCAAAAAGAGGGCATTTTTGGCTTTAATGTCTATCTAGGAGCAAGAGTTGGCGTACAATCACAAGATGCCAATCTCTTTGTCACTATAGAAGAAGTCCCTCTCTTTTTTACCTCTTTGATAACACTGTTTAAGCAGTATGGATATAGAGACAATCGAAATAAAAACCGTTTGGTATTTTTACTCAATGATGTGGGTATAGAGAACTTCATAGATGCGATTAAAAAAGAATCCGACCATCCATTTGCTTCGGCTGGTGTGACGATGGTACAGTCTCAATCTATCGCTTTGGGGTCTAATAAAGTCTTGGGACGTAATGGCATGTTTAATTATAAAATCATTGCACCTTCGGGTATCTATACGGGTACAGATATGATACAAACAGCAGACCTTGCCAAAACATTTGGTACAGGAGATATTCGTCTTAGTTATGATCAGAACCTTTATATCATTAACATAGCCAAAGAGAATCTTTGTGCATTTGAAGAGAGTGACCTTATCAGACAGTATGCAAAGTTTAACAATCTGTATTTTCAAGATATGATAGCATGTGCAGGGACGGCAACTTGTAGCTTTGGTGTCATCCCCAATAAACCTGATGCCATAGAAATGGCTCATTTTCTTAGTTCAGAAGTAGCCATAGAAAATGCTACTGTACGTATGAATTGGTCGGCTTGTCCTAAAGGGTGTGGGGTTCATGGTATCGCAGATATAGGCTTTGAGGGATGTAAAGCTAAAGATGCTGATGGTACACGTGTCGATGGGGTACACATCTTTTTAGGTGGTAAGATAACAAGAACAGCCACCGAAGCCCATACGCTACATAAAGCCCTCCCTATCACAGAGGCCAAACACCATGTGAAGTATCTACTACAAACATATGCTACACACAAACAACGTGCTGAGACGTATGAGGCTTTCGATGATAGATATTTGAGCCATAGTTATAGTTTTCAAGCCTTGGCATTTTTTACTAAAATAAATTATATATTAAATGAAAGACTTGATTTAAATATCATGCTAGAATTAGAATTAGCACCCAAAAGTAGTAAAAGAGAAGAGTATGAACTTTTTACTTTTGGTCTTAAACTTTATAAACTTCTCACAGGTGAAAAACGCTATGAATCTGTCATTGGACTAAATGCCAATATGCTCAAACCCACAAGTATCAAGAGAGACAGCATCAGCAAACTCAATCCAAAAGTACCTGCTAAACTCTCAGAAGTTATCTACAACATGACACATGAAAAGAAAAAAGAGAGAGCTTCTGTCTTTTCTGAACTTTTGGTAGCATTAAAAGAGGTCTAAACAGAGTAAAATACGCTGTTTTACCCTCTAATCTCTAAAAAATTCTTCGTACTTATATCGTCAAAAGGTTTGTTGAGGTTGTAGAAGTTTTGGTAGCTTTTTAATGCTCTTTTGAAGTCTGGACTCTTTTTACTCTCTTGGGTGAGGACTTCTTGTAGGGCTATTTTAGCAGCATCCATCATCTCTTTTGGGAATGTTTTTATCTTTACATTTTTGGGTAATTCTTGTAGGGCTTTGGCATTTTTATATCTAAATTCTTGTAGCATCGTGCCTGTCATCTCTTCTGTGGCTGTGGTAATGATGGCTTGGTGTTGGGAGCTTAGTTTTTCCCATCGGGCTTTATTGAAAGTAATCTCTAGTATAGAGCCAGGTTCATGCCACCCTGTATAGTAGTAATCGGCTGCTTTAGAGAATCCCATCATGCTATCTAATGCTGGCCCTACCCATTCGGTAGCATCGATAGTCCCACGTTCTAGTGAGGTATATATCTCTCCAGCAGGGAGTAGCACAGGGTTGACTCCTAGCTTTTTCATCACTTCTCCACCTAGCCCAGGAATACGCATCTTTAGACCTTTGAGGTCAGATAAGGTATTGATTTCTTTTTTGAACCATCCACCCATTTGAGGGCCCGTTGTCCCACCAATAAGAGGATAGAGATTAAATTTTGCATACATTTCACGCCATAGCGCGTAGCCTCCACCAAATTTCATCCATGTTATCATCTCTTCACTCGTCAGCCCTAGAGGCATACCCCCAAAGATAGAAAAAGCAGGATTCTTCCCTTTCCAATAATAGACCCCTGAATGAAAGGCATCTATCTGTGCAGCTGAGGTAGCATCAAAGACTTGTAGGGCAGGGACTAAGATATTTTTGGGATACACCTTTATCTCTAAGCTCCCATCACTAAGCTCAAAACATCGCTTGGCAAAATTATCTACACCTGTACCCATAATAGGAAAATGAGCAGGCCATGAGGTCGCTAGTTTGAGCGTTACTTTTTTGGCTTTTTGTATCTTGATAGAGCCGTCTTTATGCTTTTCTTCTGCTCTGTGACAGCCACTCATTGCTAAGCTAGTCACTCCTAGTGCCGTTACACCCAAAAAGTCTCTTCGTTTCATCACATTAGCCTTTGAGATAATATTCTAAAGTATATACCATATCTTCATCTAAATCCATATTGTTTTTCATCCACGTAATATACCCTTTATCAGCTTTGATAATCTCAGCTATTTCTCTCTCTTTATATTTACCAAATTTAAATGTTTTTAAAAGCACAGGTGTTTTTGTAAGAAGAGCCAATTGTTTCATAGGATTCATAGTAGGAAATTTCTCTTGCGTATGCTTGACAAGGATAGAAAGTAAAAGCTTCATAACAAGGACATCACCTATGGCATCATGGGCTTTGATAGTAATGTTTAGTTTATCAGCTTCACTCCCTTCTATCTCATAGAGTTTAAGTGCATAGCGTAAGTATTGAAGCCTATGATAAGGTTGAGTCAAGAGGTGCTTTGCACAGCGTAAAGTATCTATCAATGTATACTGATTTTCAAACCCTTCTTTTTCTATCATCTTCAAATCAAAACCAATATTATGAGCAATAAGATAATTATCAGGACTATTATACTCCAATAGCTTTTGAGCAAATTGCAATGCCTCATAAGAGGGTTGATTTGCTATTATATCAGGCGTAATATTATGTATCTCCATCGCTTCAAGCTTGATAGGCACATCTGTAGAACACAGTTCATCATACACCTCTATCTCATCTTTACCATGGACTATCATCCCACCTATCTGTATAATACGGTCGTTCTCATCTATCCCCGTTGTCTCTGTGTCAAAAAGTAAATACTTTGCCATTTTTTATCCTTTTTATAATCAACACCTTAGCGAAAAAACCCTAAAAAAATCCTAAAATTTATTCTATTTCTAAACCCTATTGAGACTTACTATGGCAAAGTAATATTGAGACTACTAAGTAGATAATAGTAAGCCACAACAGTCAACACACCCAAACCAAATATCACTATATTTTTATGTGTAAATCCATATTTATGATTTTTTACTCTCTCTTTATGCGATGTAACATCTATCATCTCATCAGCAAAAAAGATAGATAACAATGTACCAGTAGCACTTATTATCAAAATACTCCAATAGGGGTATGGTTGAGTCAAAATATGCTGTAGAAGTTTTGTTATAAAAGTAAAATCATACGTAGTTGGTGAAAACATCAACATCAACACATTGATAAAAATAGCCACAAACCAAAGTACAACTTGTGTAATCGCCATCTTAATACCAAAAAGTAATCTAATAGGAAACGCTAAAATAAACCCTCCATCAGCCACAGGCGTACACAAAACAAAAAAACTCCAAGTCAAAATAGAGACAGCAAACCCAGTAGAAGCATCATATTTCCAACTCATATATAAAAAATAAGCCACAACAATTACAAGCAATAAAATAAATTTACCCAAAGTCTCTTTATGCGTCTGATGTTTTGTATCCAATTTTTTCATATCCACTCCTCTATTTGTATATATTGAGTATACTCTTTTATTTATAATGGTTTGTTTTTAAAAAACTACAATATTCATCATATATTTTCAATAAACTATGTTCTGTAATATGGGCTATTTTCCTATCTAATAGATTTGGTGAAATTGTACAAGTTTTATCAATAATCAGATAACTTTCTTTCTTGAAACTACCATTTTTTAAAAAGTTATTAGTAATTTTAATACTATTTATATTTTTTGCATTGCTTGTAAATGGTATATAGATATAATCACCAAATGAGTTTTCTTTTATAATTAAAATAGGTCTTAATTTAAACTTTATCCCATCTGTAAAATAGATTTTTGCTAAATATATACTACCTACCATTTACTATAATCCTCATTATCTTCAAGAGGTGTAGATAAATCAACTTTTGATAAATACTCTAACTCTTTATCATTCCATAGTTTATAATCTGTAACATTTGTTGTATCTATTTCTTTTATTTTTACTACATTTTTAGGTAGTAGTTTTAAAAAGTTTAAAATATTATCTAAATAGTTATCATTTATCTCTAATTGTATAGTTTTCATCGAATCCTCCTGATTACACTTATAATATACTTAGACTCCTCGGCTAGTTTCATAATAGTCCTTTGCTTTTAAATATTATAGCGAAAAAAATAATTATTAATAAAAGGTTCCTTCTAAAAAACTATGGGTAACCAAAAAAACGCTATAATCTAAATAATAAATCCAAAGAAAGAGACCCCATGACAAAAGAGTTATTCCAAATGGCATTAAATGTAACAGAACCGTGGTATGTGAGTGAATTGAAATTTGATGTTGAGTCAAAAAGATTAGATGTGTATTTAGACTTCAAAAAAGGAAGTACTTTTAGTTTTTTTGATGAGGAAGAAGATAAAGAAATCGTTGGATTAAAAGCATATGACACCAGTAATAAAACATGGAAACATCTAAACTTCTTTGAACATGAATGCTATCTAAACGTGCTGTAAGCGAAGCGAGGAAATGCCCTTGGGGTGCTAGAGTACCAAGAGTAAAACTACCCAACGGGAAAGTAAAACAGATAGAGACACCATGGGAAGGGTTGAGTAATGGATTTACCCTATTGTTTGAGGCATTTTTAGTGCAAATGTGCCAAGCAATGCCAGTAAGTAGAGTAGCTAGTATCACAAAGACAAGTGATGATAAATTGTGGAGTATGCTAGAGAAGTATATTGATACAACAAGAGAAGAAGAGAACTTTGAAAATATAGATGCTATAGGACTAGATGAGACAAGTAGAGCCAAAGGACATGAGTACATTACACTCTTTGTAGATTTGTTAAAGAGAAGAACAATATTTATCACAGAAGGTAAAGACAATACCACAGTACAACGCTTTGCAGAGGACTTTGAAGCACATAAAGGTAAAGTAGATAATGTTAAAAATGTAAGTTGTGATATGTCTCCTGCATTTATAAAAGGAGTCAAAGAGTATCTGCCCAAAGCAGAGATAACCTTTGATAAGTTTCATATTTTAAAGATAATAAATGAAGCAGTAAACTCTGTTAGAAAATAAGAAGTTACTACAAATAAACTACTTACAGGTACTAAGTATATTTGGCTTAAAAACTATAACAACCTTACAGTAAAACAAAAAGAGACATTAGACTCATTTACAATGTCAAATATGAATATGAAGACTATGAAAGCTTATAATATAAGACAATCATTTCAAGATATTTATCAAGCAAACTCAAAAGAAGAGTTTGTCACTTATTTAAATAAATGGTACTACTGGGCTACACACTCAAGACTAGCTCCAATCATAAAAGCAGCTAAAACAATAAAGAGACATTGGGATGGTATTGTAAAGTGGTATGAGAGTAAAATTAATAATGGAATACTAGAAGGACTTAACTCTGTTATTCAAGCTGCCAAGTCTAAAGCTAGAGGATATAAAACTTTTAAAAACTATAAGATTATTGTCTATTTACTTACTGGAAAGCTGGATTTCTCTTTGGTAAATCATAGGTTTAGGGAAGTTTAGGTGGAACTTTACCCACAGTTTTTTAGAACAACACCTTAGCCAAAGAAACCCCGGCTAAAGTAAGTTTGTAGTAATCTTCCAGTTACAATGATGAAAAAAAACTACATAAAATAATAACTAAATTAGCCACAATCTTAGATAAAAGTTCTCTCA
>JAMOTK010000074.1 GCA_027062365.1 Sulfurovum sp. | reverse complement strand
TACAAAACTTTTAAGAATTACAAGATTATCGTCTATTTACTCACTGGAAAGTTGGATTTCTCTTTGGTAAATCATAGGTTTAGGGAAGTTTAGGTGGAGAGTTACCCACAGTTTTTTAGAAGGAACCTATCTTTTTATCATCAAAAATAGAATAATATCTCCCAAAACAAATTATACAAAATAAAAAAATATATATTATCAAAATAAGTAAATATTATTGATTTAAATCAATAGTTAAACATTTGTTTTACTGTACTATATTTACTGTATTATGGTATCTAATAGTATAATATATATATTTATAACTTCATAAGAAGTTTTTATAATTAAATAAGTCTGAAATGTCTTATTACTTAAAGGAGGGAAGGTGAAAGAGAATAGCACATTAAAAAAAATAGCGATTTTGGTCTTTATTATTGCATTTATTTTTTTCGTCTATATGGCGTATATCGCAAAAGCATGGTCTTACTTATCAAAAGATCCCAAAGCCTGTATTAATTGTCATGTCATGAATACACAGTATGCTACTTGGCAACACAGTTCACATGCGAGAGATGTCACTTGTGTGGAGTGTCATTTACCTACAGACAGCTTTATTAACAAGTATATGGCAAAAGCAAAAGATGGATGGAACCATACTTTAGCATTTACTTTTGATACTTACGATCATGCGATTAAAATTAGTGATGATGGAGCAAAACGGGTACAAGCCAATTGTATTTCTTGTCACAAAAGTATTACTTCTACTTTAGGAGCCAATGCAGATATGTATCATAATTTTATGGATGAAAATGTTGAAAATGGAAGAAAATGTTGGTCTTGTCACAAAGAAGTTCCTCATGGAAAAGTAAGAGGTCTCACTACGACACCTTATAATCTTGGGATTAAAGAAGTAAATTAAAAAAGGAGAAGAAAATGAAAATGAACTATAAGTTATTGTTTGCAGGTTCGACACTTGCAATTGGGGTTATGGCATTGTTAGCAGGAAGTGTAAATGAGAGAGAAACAGAGAGAATAGCATTGAATGCAACACCTATTATTAGTGAAAAAGATAAAAATAAAAATGAATCTTGGGAAAGATATTATCCTAGACAATACTCTTCATGGAAAAAAACAAAAGAGGGTTCTGAATTAAGGGATATGCTCAAAGAAAAATCTCAACTACCAATTCTATGGGCAGGATATGGATTTGCAAAAGATTATAATGCTCCTAGAGGACATTATTATGCATTACAAGACAATGTCAATACACTTAGAACAGGTGCACCTGTAGATGGTAAAAGTGGAACTATGCCAACAGCGTGTTGGACATGTAAGTCTCCTGATGTACCTCGTATTCAAGAAAGAGATGGAGAGTTAGAGTATTTTACGGGAAAATGGGCAAAATATGGTAGTGAAATTGTTAATAGTATTGGTTGTGCCAATTGTCATTCCAATAAGACAGGACAATTGACGGTACGTGTACCTCACCTTAACCGAGCATTGGTTTCAGCAGGGTTACCTACGTTTGAAGAGTCTACTCATCAAGAAAAACGTAACTTAGTTTGTGCACAATGTCATACAGAGTATTACTTTCAAAAAACGCCATGGACAGATAAAGAAGGCAACAAAAAAATAGCAAAAGTAGTCACACTTCCTTGGGAAAATGGACTTACGGCAGAGGGTGCAGAGAAGTATTATGATGAACGAAACTTTTCGGATTGGACACATAAGATTTCTAAAACACCCATGCTTAAGACACAGCATCCTGGTTATGAACTCTTTAAAACAGGTATTCATGGACAAAAAGGTGTCTCTTGTGCAGATTGTCACATGCCATATACACAAGAAGGTGCTGTAAAATATTCTGATCATCAATTGCAAAATCCACTAGATACTATGGATAGATCTTGTATGCCTTGTCATAGAGAAAGTGAAACTAAACTCAGAGGGATTGTTCTTCAGAAATATAAAAGAAAAGATCAACTTCATGAACTTGCGATGGACAATCTAGCCAAAGCACATCTTGAAACAGCCAAAGCAATGGAAGTTGGGGCAAGTGATGTAGAATTAAAAGCAGTAAGAGCCGATATTCGTTCAGCACAATGGAAATGGGATTATGCAGTAGCATCTCATCCAGCATTCTTTCATGCACCAGAAGAGACATTAAGACTTTTAGCTGTAGCAAATGAAACAGCGATGCAAGCACGTATCAAACTTGTGAGTATTCTTGCACAACATGGTGTAATCAATTATATGGCACCTGATTTTTCAACGAAAGAACAAGCACAAGCACTTGCAGGTGTTCCGTTAAGTAAACTTGTTGAAGCAAAAAAACAGTTTAAAGCTACACTTGAAAAAGAATGGCATAAACAAGCGATAAAAAATGGTAACTTAAATATATCATCAAGAAAAGGTCTTGATGAAGCAAAAACATCTTATTCTAAATAAGAGAGTGAGTATTGTTATCTAGGGGAGGGGATGCTCTCCCTTAGATAATTTATTTTAGAAACAAAATAGTTGTTTTTTTTCTAAAATAAATATTAAATATAAAGAGGCTTGATTTGATAATTAAAATGATAAGTTCTTATAAAACAATGATAGTGCTATTAATTGTTTTAGCACTCGGGGCAGGTATCGGTACTTTTATTGAAAATGATTTTGGTTCAGCTAGAGCCAAAGAACTTGTTTATTTTGCATGGTGGTATCAATGTAGCTTTTTTCTTTTGAGTCTTAATTTACTCATCATCATCAATAAAACCAAAATGTATAAAGTCAAAGCACGTACACTGTTTCATGTTTCTTTTATTATTATTCTTGTTGGGGCTACGCTTACACACTACTTTGGTTTTGATGGAATGATGCACATTCGGGAAGGTGAAAAGTCCAATATTATTATCATCGGAGAAGAAAAAATAGAAATACCTTTTTTTATTACTTGTAAAGACTTTACACTCACACGTTATGCAGGAAGTCGCTCACCATCAGAGTTTAGCTCTAAGCTTTTTTTGGAAGATAGTAAAAACAATATTTCTTTTGATACAGAAGTGTATATGAATCATACGCTTATGTATGGAGGGTATAAATTTTTTCAGACATCGTATGATACAGATGAAAAAGGTACAAAACTCTCTGTCAATAAAGACCCAGGGGTAGAGGTTACCTATATCGGCTATGCTTTACTTTTTTTGGGTTTACTTTTAAATCTTTTTGATAAAAAATCACGTTTTCAGTTTTTGCTCAGAAAAATTAAAAAAATGCCTATTGCTTCTTTATTTGTACCTCTTTTGATACTTTCTTTACAGACTCAAACCCAAGCACAAGATAGTAGCTATATTCAAACATATCTTGAAGAACATCAAGCCAACTCCAAAACCCTAGCCGATGCCTTTGGTGCGTTGGTCGTGCAAGGTCCTATGGGACGTATGAAACCTTTGGATACACAAAATAGAGAAGTCTTACAAAAGCTTACAGGACGAAGCTCATGGCAGGGTATGAGTGCCAATCAAGTGGTACTAGGAATGTTTTCCAGACCAGAACTTTGGAAAAGAGTCAATATTATTCGTGTCAAAACACCCAAGCTTCGCAAGATGCTCTCTATCCCTTTGACACAAAAATTGGCAAAATTTACAGATTTTTTTGATGCTAAAAATCATTATAAATTGACCAAAGAAGTAGACCGTGCCAATGCCTTAGTCCCTTCTCGTAGGGGTACTTATGAAAGAGACCTGATTCAAGTAGATGAGCGTTTGAATATCGCTTTTATGTCTTACCGTGGGGTACTTTTGACGCTGTTTCCTTTGCCTAAAAGTAAGGTCAATAAATGGATTGATTTCAAAACAATGTTTGCAAAGATTAATCATAGTAAAGTCAAAAGAAGTACAAGTAAACTATTAGACAGTGCCTACAATAGAAATTATAGTAAAGGACTAGCTTCTATCAAAGAGATATCTGCCTACCAACAAGAATTTGGTCAAAGCATAATACCAGAGATAAGGCGATTAAAAATTGAGCAATGGTTTAATCAACTCTCTCTCTTCTTTTGGCTCTCTTTGGCATATTTACTTTTTGGTTTATTCTTACTTATCTATGCGATGACTTCACTTTTTTTTAATTGTTTGGTAAATACTTCTTCTAAAAAGATGATTTACTTTTTAGGATTTTCACTTTTTGCGATACATACTTTTGGTATTGCTTTACGGTGGTATATTGGAGGCTATGCACCAATTTCTAATACCTATGAGACGATGATTTATATTGCTTATGCTTCGATGTTATCAGGAATATTTTTCTTAAGAAATTCTTTGATGGCATTGTCTGCTTCTTTGATGATGGCAGGTATATTTATCTTTTCTGCCTACTTAGGAGAGATAGACCCTCAAATCACCAATCTTGTCCCTGTCCTTAAATCGTATTGGCTTAGTATCCATGTTTCTGTGATTACTGCAAGTTATGGCTTTTTTGCTGTAGGGGCATTACTCGGTATGATGACACTCCTCCTATTTATACTCAAATCAAGCAATAGACCTCATATTGATACACACATCCAAAATATTAGCTATATCAACGAATTGACTTTAACTTTGGGACTTACGCTCTTAGTTATTGGTAATTTTCTTGGAGGGATTTGGGCAAATGAATCATGGGGTAGATATTGGGGTTGGGATCCCAAGGAGACGTGGGCATATATTTCTATTTTAGTCTATGTTATCGTCTTGCAC
Source organism: Sulfurovum sp. (assembly GCA_027062365.1). Lineage (GTDB taxonomy): Bacteria > Campylobacterota > Campylobacteria > Campylobacterales > Sulfurovaceae > Sulfurovum. Next base: position 10,792 of record JAMOTK010000074.1, on the reverse strand, counting down.
CTAAGACTTCTCAAAGAATTTTATAGCCCTTATCTCTTTGCTTCGGTTTCAGTACTTGCTTTTGCTTCTATTTTGATGACCTATTTTGGGGTCAACTTTTACTTAGCAGGTATGCACTCTTATGCTACAGGAGACCCAGTACCTATCCCTTTTTGGGTGTATGTACTCACGGGTATTGTCTTTGTATTCATTATAGGGGCATATCCAAAACGAAGCATTCACAATAAATTAAAAAAGGAAAAATCATGAAAAAACTATGGATACTAAAAGTACTACTTTTATCTACACTACTCTTTGCAGAGGCACAAAACCTTTATTATCAAGGTACAGTAGTTGCACTAAGACAAGGAGGAGCATACACCTTTATAGAAGTAAAAGAAAAAACAGAACTTACATTTTGGATAGCTGTGACACATTCAGAAGTAAAAGTAGGAGATTATATACGCTTTCAAAAAGAGTTGGTTGCCAAAGATTTCAAAAGTGAAGCCCTCGGTAAAACATTTAAAGAGCTTATGTTTGCTTCAAACTTAGAATATAAGGTACAAAAATGAAAGTATAAAACTTCGCTTCTTTTTTAAAAGAGAAGCCAAGTATTTATCGCGTAAAGTACCCCTAAATGTAGACTTTTGATGAGAGTCATGGCAGCGACATTACCTAGTTGACAGACCCCACAACGCTTTCCTTCGTACATAGCACGTACAAAATAAATACTTATCAGTCCTATTATCATCCACATGAGATAGGTTTCAAACATTTGAAGTGAGGGGATAAAGCTTTGCTTTAGTATCAAGGGTAGGGCAATAGCACCTAAAAGTAAACTATATTTAATCGCAGTAAGAATCTTATCTGAAAAAGGAGATAGGGTACAACTCATAGCATCACTTGATACTCCTTGAAGTTTCTTTTCAAATATCTTTTTCTCTTCTGTGCTGAGTCTACTGATAAAAGTAGAACCCATGAGATAATCATTTTTTCTTTGTATGAGTACGGCTAAATCATCTTCTGCTGTAAAGAATTGTTGAACGCCGTTGCTGTCTTCATACACGACTTTTATATATTTAGCTCTTGAGGTTATGGCTGTTAGATTTGGGTAGTATGCTGTACTTTCAGTAGGATGTATCTCTCCTTCTTTGACAAAGATACTAGGATTGATAAATTCAAGATATTGACCTTCATATTTGATGACGATGACATTGAGAGGCGACCCTATCTGAAAAGCAGACAATCCTTCTATATCATTGGCTTCTATTGTATCTTTGATGTCTTTAATCAAGGTATCAAGTGTATCATCAAAATGGCGTACAGTCCCACCAAAGTCAAAGCCTGTTTGTGTTGGGTATTGGGTAATTGTTTTAATCATATTTTCTCTTTGAAACGTTTATATTATTTTTATCTAAAATAAAAATAATGTAAATGCTTGTTATTTAGATGTAGATATAGCTCTCTTAGCCAAGGCTAAGAGAGGTAACTTTAATGACTTTTACTCACAACGATAAGCATTTTAATGTTAATCACTGTAAATCTAAAAAATTGCCAAATAAGACATGTTCTCATTCTTCTCGCAAAAGACCCTGGAATCATGGTTAAGTTAAATTGATCACTTTTTCCAAAGTTTACTTCTTCTTGTTTCATAGTACTTCCTTTTAATTATAGTATTCATAGAGCAAAGATTGGCTTATTCAGGGATAAGTGTCCAACCTGGCTTGAGTTTTGCTTTGTAGATAAACATGTGATGCAAGATATGTTTTATCCAATGTCCTGCTAGACCTATTTCTCCAAAGGTATAATCGGTATCTCTACCTGTACCTGGGTACTTTTCAAAGTCAGGGACTACTGGGTAAACAGTCATCGCAGCAGCTGTACCATCGAAGATACCTTTTCCTGCTGAGGCTACACACGCAGCACCCATATCAGCCATAGATGCTTTATGTAGGTGAGCATTTTCTTTACCTTTTTTAATCATGTCACAAACAGAGTGTGCCACAGCTTTACCAATGATACCTGCTGGCATACCTGTCCTAGGTGGAGTAGGGTTAATAGGTGTACCATTTGGAGAACTCATAGGCTTAGAGATGAGATGAGGAGGAGCAAAAGCAATCCCTGCTGCAAAGATATTATCAAATGTTGGGTTTTGATATGTTTCTGGCCAATCTGAAGCTTTCCAATTTTCATACGCACCTGCATCATATTTGGCATCTACTTTCATAAATCCATTAGGAGCAAAAAGTGTATCAGAAATATCTGAACCATCTTTGTCATAGCCTTTGAGACCTACACCAGCAAAAGGAGGGATAAGCATAGCAAAGTCAAATGTCTCTTCATGCATCGTCCCATCAAGAAGTTCATATTCGATTTTACCTGCTTCTACTTTAGAAGTATGTGCTCCGATAATCCAATCTACATTTCTTTCAGCATAGAGTGATTCTGCAAAAAGTTTAGAAGATACGGCATATCCTCCTACTTTCATGTGTAATCCACCCATACCAAAGTCACCTAGAAAAGCTTCATTAGAAATCCACTTGATGTCAATCATATCACGTACACCAGCTTTTTTGGCTTCATGTTCGATATTAAAGATATATTCAAATGCAGCCCCTTGACATGTACACATACCATGCCCAGTTCCTACAAGTATCTTTTGTCTTTCACCTGTACCATCTTGTTTGGCTTTTCGTGCTTTTTCAAAAAGTTGTTTGAGCTCAATATTGGCATGTACTGCGTGATCTGCTGTACAAACAGATACTGTATTGTTTCCTAGCTCACCTTTACCATTGCCTAAACCTTCTGTGGCATCAAAGTTTAGCTTTGGTCCTGTAGCATTAACAAGGTAATCATACGTTAACTCTTCTGTTTGACCTTGTGTACCTTCTTTAGTAGATTCAATAATGATATAAGACTCATCACTACCTTCTTTACCATTTGGATGAATAGAGACAGCTTTCGCTTGTCTATAATCAATCCCTGCTTTAGCATAGACAGGTGCCAGTGGAAAAACGACATCTTTTTTACTCATCTGTCCTACACCTACCCAAATATTTGAGGGTATCCAATTCCATTGTGAGTTCGGGGTAACTACCACTACCTCATGTTCTTCACCTAGCCATTTTTTTGCAAATGTAGCAGTAGTATGTCCAGAAACACCCCCACCCATAATTATTAATCGTGCCATAGCTTTCCTTTTTAATATTATTTAAATTTTTTATTCTATTTATTGTAAGTCATTTAACGTTAAAGGAGTATTAAATAAATATAAAATCAATAATAAAGATTAAATATACTTATCATATATGCTATAAGTATACAAATTATTTTACTAAAATTAGGAGTAAAAAACTATGAGTTAACTTAAACTAACGAAAATATGCTACTATTTTATCTATAATACTAAGGAGTACCAACGATATGATTGATATTATCATGACACCAATACGTGCAATAAGGGTACGCTATATCCCTTTGCTTCTTATCTATTTTGCTTATGGTTCTAGTGCTTTTGTAGGGATAGCTAGTTCCTTTTGGATTAAGAAAGAATTGTCTTTAAGTGCAGAGGATTTGGTTGCTTTAGGGGTGTGGCTTACTGTACCATGGACAATAAAAATGATATTTGGGCAAATGGTAGACTCTGTGACTATTTTTGGTTCAAACCGTAAAGCGTATGTCTATATCGGTGCGATATTAATGACTTTGAGTACTTTTTTATTGATGGGTATCGTAGGAGAATCTTCATGGGTAGCCATGTATAGCAAGGAAAGTGTCTATATCTTTGCTTCGGTTTTAGGGGTAGTAGGCTTTGTGATGCAAGATGTAGTCGCTGATACCATGACCACAGAAGTAGTAGATACCACGCAATCGCCTGAAGAGATTAAAAAAGAATTGGCAATTATACAAGTGCTTTCTCGGCTCTCTTTAGGATTAGCCATCTTTTTGATGGGGTGGTTAGGAGGAGAATTAGCCGATATTTATGGCTATGAGACTGTCTTTAAATGCTCTTTGTTTATCCCTATCTTATCTGTAATAGGGGTGAGTGTTGTGCGTCTCAATCCTATAGCCCCAACCCCACTCAATAAAAAGGTACTTTTTGGAGGGCTGTTTTTTGCACTTTTTGTTATCATCTTAGGCTATAACGATGTGCCTTATTCGCAAGAGATTGTATTTGTAGTCTCTTTAGCTGTGGTACTCTATCTTTTAAGTACGTTGATAGAAGATTTGGATGCTGATACGATTAAGCATATAAAAATGGCAATGATTGTTATCTTTGTGTATCGTGCAATGCCGTCGGTAGGTCCAGCCTTACAATGGTGGGAGATTGATGTATTAAAATTTGACGAATCATTTTTTGCAAAGCTTTCTATGATAGGAGGAGGGATAGCTTTAGTAGGTATGTGGTTTTCAGCCAAATTTATTATCAATAGGTCGATAGGAAAAGTGCTTATCTTTCTTACTATTATGGGGACAGTTCTTTCTTTACCTATCTTGGCAATGTATTATAAAATACATACACTTTTCGGTATCGATGCTCGTACTATTGCTTTAGTTGACACTGCATTGGCTTCTCCTTTTGACTATATCGCAGGGGTATTGATGCTCACCCTTGTAGCAATTTATGCACCTGAGGGCAAAAAGGGTACATGGTTTGCACTTATGGCATCGCTTATGAATATTGCACTAAGTGCCTCAGGACTCTTTAGTAAATACCTCAATCAAATATTTGTCCTAAGCAGAGAGATAAAGGAAAATGGTATTATCACTACTCCTTCACAGTATGATGATTTGGGTCTTTTACTATGGATTGTGATAGGAGTAGGGTTTGTTGTCCCTATTGTTACGATATTGAAGTTTAACCCAGACCCCAAAGGAAAAAAATAATATGATAATACTTTTTGATTTAGATGGCACACTTATTGACTCCACCGAGGCAATACTAGAGAGTTTTGGCATCGCTTTTAAGACTTTTGGACAGTCTATCCCTGCTGATACTCTCATTGAATCGCATATTGGACATCCTCTTGATGTAATGTTTCACGCACTTGGTGTAGATTCAAAAGAGACTTCTATGTATGTCGATGCGTATAAAATGCACTACCGTACGATATTTCTCGCTAAAACAACATTGCTACCTCATGCCAAAAAAGCGATAGAGTTGGCATCAATATTTGCTACATTAGGTGTAGTGACAACTAAAACGGCTAAATATTCTATAGAGTTACTTGAAGATATGGGGCTTATGTCTTATTTTGAAGTTCTGATAGGAAGAGAAGATGTGACATACCCTAAACCACATCCCCAACCCATACTAAAAGCATTGGAAAAGTTACCAAATGATACAGGTGAAATTTGGATGATTGGGGATACATGTATGGATATGTACGCAGCAAAATCAGCAAAAGTGGGTTCTATTGGTGTTTCTTGTGGATATGGAACGCTAAAGAGTCTAAGAGAATGTAGTGATAATGTCTATCAAAATACATTAGAAGCGATACAATTTATAGCAAAGAAATAGCATAGTATTAAAAATATTATAATTTAAACACCCTTTAAGAGTGAGGGCATTACAATAGGAAAAATACTATTATAGAACTTACTACATTACATAAAGATATGGTCTTTATTTATTATAGTGAGTTTTATATATTTAATTTAGGAGATATTTATGACAGAAATTAGATGGCACAGCCGTGCTGGTCAAGGTGCCGTATCTGGTGCCAAAGGGCTAGGGGATGTTGTTGCAACGACAGGTAAGGAAGTACAAGCGTTTGCTTTGTATGGTTCTGCAAAAAGAGGGGCAGCATTAAGAGCATATAATAGAATTTCAGATGAACAAATTTTTAATCATGCAAAATTTATGAACCCTGATTATGTATTGGTAATAGATCCTGCATTGGCATTTTCTGACAATATTGAAGTCAATGAAAAGCCTGAAACAAAGTATATCATTACAACACACCTTTCAAAAGCAGACTTGATTGCAGGTATTCCTGCTTTACATGGAAAAGAAGATAGAGTATATGTAGTCGATTGTGTACAAATTTCTCTTGATACTATTAAACGATCTATGCCAAATTCACCTATGCTTGGTGCATTTGTCAAAATTTCAGGTATGTTTGAACTAGACTATTTCTTGGAAAATATGAAAAGAGTACTTAAAAAGTTCCCACAAAAAATTATTGATGCTAACATGGAAGCAATTACCAGAGCATACAATGAAGTTAACTAGGAGAAGCTAATTATGGCAGTAGAACAACAAGATTTAAAATTAAAAGCAAATGCAAATAGAGGACTTAGTCAATTAGAGGGAGGTTTCGACCTCTTAGGTTGGGATGAAGTCACACAAGGCTCTGTTCTTCCTTCTTTTGATGGCGACGCTTCAAATGTTGCATTTCAAAAAGCAGAAGAGAGATCATACTCAGGATACAATTCATATACAGCAACAGTAGCTTCATGGAGAGTGTTGAAGCCTGTTTTCAATATTGATGTCTGTATTGATTGTCAAAATTGTTGGGTATGGTGTCCAGATTCATCTATTTTATCAAGAGATAAACAGATGTTAGGTATTGACTATGACCATTGTAAAGGGTGTGAGATTTGTGTGGAAGTATGTCCTACAAATCCAAAATCACTCTTGATGTTTAGTGAATATGCAGATGTTGGTGAGGCACTTGCTTCATGGCCAGAAAAAAAGAAAAAAGAAAAGAAATAAGGGTCTAATATGGCAGTAGAATTTGAAGTAAACAAAAGAGAAGTTTGGGACGGTAATTATGCTGCATCTCAAGCACTAAGACAAGCAGATGTAGATGTGGTTGTTGCATATCCTATTACACCTTCGACTCCAATTGTTGAGAACTATGGTTCTTATGTTGGAAATGGATATATTGACGGTGAGTTTATCATGGTTGAGTCTGAGCATGCTGCAATGTCAGGATGTATTGGAGCTTCAGCTTCTGGTGGACGTGTTGCAACAGCAACTTCTTCACAAGGTTTTGCTTTGATGGTAGAAGTGCTTTATCAAGCATCAGGAATGAGACTTCCTATCATACTAAATGTAGTCAACCGTGCTTTGGCCGCACCTCTTAATGTCCGTGGTGATCACGCTGATATGTATCTTGGACGTGATTCAGGATGGATTCAATTTGCAGCATTTAATGCACAAGAAGCGTATGATTTAGCATTAATGGCATTTAGAGTGGCTGAGCATCATGACGTAAGACTTCCTACGATGATTCATCAAGATGGATTTATTACCTCTCATACAGCACAAAATGTTTACCCATTATCCAATGAAGTAGCAGCCAAATTTGTAGGTGTAATTGACCCTATTGATGATATGCTAGATTTTTCAAAACCAGTGACGTATGGTGCTCAAACAGAAGAAGATTGGCACTTTGAACATAAAGCAAAACAACACAAAGCTATTATTGATTCAGTACCAGTGATTGATGCTATATTTGCTGAATTTAAAGAGCTTTCTGGTAGAGAATACAAAAGAATAGAAAGCTACGATATGGAAGATGCAGATGTCTGTGTTATCGGTCTTGGTACTACAGTAGAATCAGCAAGAGTTGCTGCAAAAGAGATGAGAGCTGAAGGTGTTAAAGCAGGTGTTGTTGCGATTAGATGTTTTAGACCTTTCCCTTATGAAGAACTTAGAACAGTATTAGAAAACTGTAAATCAATCGCAGTCACTGACCGTTCATCTCCAGGTGGAGCAATGGGTGCATTTTATAATGAAGTAGCAGCAGCTATGATGACTTCACAATCAAGACCTTTGGTAACCAATTATATTTATGGTTTGGGTGGAAGAGATATTTCTATTGAAAATCTAAAAGAAATTTTTAAAGAACAACAAGCAAATGCAGATGCTGGATATATTACAACAGATATACAACAATTTACAAATCTTAGAGGACCAAAATTGAGTTTCTTTAAGACAGATAGGAGCTAAGATGGCAATTACATCAATTAAAAACTTAAAAGAATTTTCTACAAATAATGATAGATTCGAAGGTGCACATACGCTTTGTCCTGGTTGTGCTCATTCTATGATTGTTAGAGAACTGATGAACTGTACAGATGACAATCTTGTTATTTCTGCAAATACAGGATGTTTAGAGGTCTCTACGGCTGTATATCCATTTACTTCATGGGATACTTCATGGATTCATATTGGATTTGAGAATGCAGCGACATCTGTTTCTGCGTCTCAGGTCATGCATAAAGTAAGAAAGAAAAAAGGTACACTCAAAGACAATGATGCTGCTGTAAAATTTGTAGCCTTTGGTGGAGATGGAAGTACTTTTGATATTGGTTTCCAATGGCTTTCAGGTGCATTTGAGAGACAGCATGACTTTACGTATATTTGTTTAGATAACGAAAACTATGCAAATACAGGAGGACAACGTTCATCAGCAACGCCTATTGGAGCAACGACTTCAACATCGGTAGCAGGAACACATTCTTATGGTAAAAAAGAGAAGAAAAAAGATATTGTTTCTATTATGGCAGCACATGGTTCTCCTTATGTAGCACAACTTTCTCCAAATAAATGGAAAATGATGGCAAAAGGTTTCCAAAAAGCACTAGAAACAGAAGGTCCATGTTTTATTAACACAGTATCTCCTTGTTGTACAGAGTGGAAATTTGAACCAAAAGATACGATTGAGATTACAGACTTGGCAACAGATTCATTGATGTTCCCAATGTATGAAATCGTTGATGGTCATGAACTCAATATCCTTTACAGACCTAAAAATATACTTCCTGTAGAAGACTATTTAGGTGCGCAAGGACGTTATAAACACTTGTTCAAACCAGAATATAAACATATTATCGAAAAAATCCAATCTGATATTGATACAGATTGGGCCAGATTACAAAGACGTGAAGAAGCAAGAGTTTAATCTCTTTGCTCTTCACACTACCTTGACCGAATGGATATATACCATTAGGTCAAGTCTAAATATACACCTTTTATAACTTTTTTTGCACTATTCCTCTATTTCCTATTTCCTACACATTTATTTTGTTATAATCTAAAAAATTATAAGGAAAGTATTATGCCATTATTAGACAGTTTTACGGTAGACCATACAAAGATGATAGCTCCGGCAGTGAGGGTAGCAAAGACAATGAGTACACCAAGTGGAGATGATATTACAGTTTTTGATTTACGATTTTGTGTGCCAAATGAAGATATTTTATCTGCTAAAGGGATTCATACATTAGAACACTTATTTGCAGGATTTATGAGAGAACACTTAAACGATAAAAATGTAGAAATTATAGACCTCTCACCTATGGGATGTCGTACAGGTTTTTATATGTCACTTCTAGGTAGTCCTAAAGCCAAAAAAGTAGCAAAAGCATGGAAAGAATCGATGAAAGATGTACTCAATGTAAAATCTGAAAAAAAGATTCCTGAATTAAATCTATATCAATGTGGTACGTATAAAATGCATTCACTTGATGATGCTAAATCTATTGCAACAAAAGTACTAGATAAAGGGATTGGTAAAATGAGTAATAAAGCATTGAAAATGTCTAAAAAACAACTCAAACAAGCCAATAAATAATGCTTATTATTATCCCAGTAGAAAAAGAAAATGGTTTAGAATCTACTGTTTGTACACTTAAAAATGTCAAAAAATGGGCATTAGTCAATATAGATTCTGATACGATTGAACCCACATTTTATGATGATTGGAAAAATACAGATGCTGATTTTATAGAACATGTTATTTTAGATAATCATGATGAAGACGCATTAGATTTTATCAATGAGGGGATTTTTTGTTTAGTCAGTCGCCAAGAGAAGCAAATAGACGAATTGATTGCTGCTTTTAGATTTCGTGAATTAGACGAAATGGCATTTTAACCACGTTTGATGGATAGTCAAGCACTAGGCCCTAAAAAAGAAATTATTCTCTGTGAAGATGGCACGTATACGCTGTTTTCACATGATTTTAACGAACCCTATCACTCAACCAAAGATGGGGCATTGCATGAAAGTTTAGAAAAACATGTAAAACCTGCCTTCTCTTTTAAGAAGGATAAAAAAAATCTTGTAATTTTAGATATTTGTTTTGGTCTAGGATACAATACTTTTGCCACACTCTATTATCTTAAAACGCAGCAACTCTCCACCAAAATACATATTATTTCTCCTGAATTTGATGAACATCTTGTACGCTCTTTAGATACGTTTTCTTTTCCTCCTGAATTTTATTTTTTGAAGCCTATTATTCAAGCGATTAGCAAAAATTTATTTTATGAAGATAGCCAATGTAAAATAGAGATCCTTTTAGGTGATGCAAGAGAGAGTATTCCTAAGATAAAAGAAAAAATAGACATTATCTATCAAGATGCCTTTAGTCCTGCCCATAATCCTCTGTTATGGACAAAAGAATATTTTGGGAGTATTAGAGCTATTAGCAAAGAAGATGCCGTACTGACAACTTATTCTATCGCTGCATCCATACGCTTGGGTTTGTATGAAAATGGGTTTTATCTTTTTTTGCATCATGCCCCAATGATGCGTAGTTCGACCGTAGCTTCTTTAGGTATGCTAGAGGAGATAGAATATATTGATATGGAATTAAAGAAAATCCGTAATCCAAAGGCAAAAAGTATGCGAGATAAAAGCTATTTTCTAGGTAAAAAAAGCCTATATAATGTAGGTCATTTTCATACAATTCTAAGCAATAACAAAGAATAAATATGTTTAAAATAAGCTATGAAAATAGAAATAAAAGAACTCATTGATATAGAGATGACCCTAGAGATATTAGAAAAGTTACCA
>JAMOTK010000073.1 GCA_027062365.1 Sulfurovum sp. | reverse complement strand
TGCTTAATTATTAATTCTAATTCAGCCTCTTCGTCTTTGCTTAGTTTTACTTTAGTTATTGGTCTCATTCGGGTATTTTAGCATATCTTTAATATATTATTGATTTATTTAGTTTTGGGACTTATCAAAAAAATACTTGTATAGATGTAAAGAGGGGGGAGAAGAATAAAGAGCAAAAAGACTACCAAGAAGTAGTCTTTCAAAAGAGTAAAGGCTACTCTTCTACTACTGATACTCTAGCAGTTCTGTCTTCGATAGAAATATCATCTCTTGTTGGCATGATAGCATCTGCATCATCCATACCATAGTTAATTCCATCAAGGTAATTTCCACCTGCAAAGTGTTCTTTATGGTCAGCTGTAAAAGGCATATCCCATGTGATACAATCTTCAGTTGGACAAGCTTCAGCACAAGCTGGAGTATCAAAGTGGTCTACACACTCAACACATTTATCAGGGTATACATAGTAATACTCTTCACCCGTTGGGTTATCATCCTCATCTACGATTGCTTCTACTGGACATTCGTCAATACATGCTGCACAATTGATACAAGTATCATTAATAATTACTGCCATTTTAATTCCTTTATAATAATATATACAAACTATAGCTAAAGATTTTTAATAAATACTTTAAAAACTATAAAATTTGTTTGCAAAAAAGAGCAATGCTCTTTTTACACCACTAAAGCCCTAAATAGCTTTTAATTTCTTCTATACGAGGGGTCTGTTCCCAAGTAAAATCTTTGTCTTCTCTACCAAAATGACCATACGCTGCTGTTTTTCTATAGATTGGTCTGAGTAAATCTAACTCATCCATAATCCCCTTAGGCGTAAGGTCAAATAAGGACTCTACACATGCGATAATTTTTTCTTTATCAGCATGTTCTGTACCATGGGTATCTACATAAATAGAAACAGGTTTTGCCACACCAATTGCATAAGCAATTTGTAATGTTGCTTTCTCACACGCACCAGCTGCGACTAAATTTTTGGCTACATAACGTGCTGCATACGCTGCTGAGCGATCAACTTTTGTAGGGTCTTTCCCCGAAAAAGCACCCCCACCATGAGGACAAGAACCCCCATACGTATCAACAATAATTTTACGCCCTGTAAGACCTGCATCCCCTTGAGGTCCACCTATCACAAAACGTCCTGTAGGATTGATATGATAGATAATATCATCATTCATCAATTCTGTAGGGATTACGGCTTTGATTACCTCTTCAAGTACAGCTTTTTGGACTTGTTCTAAAGAGACATTATCATGATGCTGAGTAGAGACTACAATTGTATCTATAGAAACAGGATTGCCATCAACGTACTTTACAGAAACTTGTGCTTTACCATCTGGACGCAAAAAAGGTACGGTACCATTTTTACGTACTTCTGCTAATTTAGCAGTAATTTTATGTGCCAACAAAATAGGTAAAGGCATAAGTTCAGGTGTTTCTTTACATGCATACCCAAACATCAACCCTTGGTCACCTGCACCTATCTCACCATCATCTTTATCTACACCTTGGTTAATATCAGGGCTTTGCTCACCTATACCATTGAGTACAGCTGCTGCACGATAATCAAAACCATACAGAGCATCTGTGTAGCCTATCTCTTTGATAACTTCTCTGGCAATCTCTTGCATTGGTGCATACGCTGTTGTTTTAAGTTCTCCTGCGATAACACAAAAACCATTGCTCACCAACGTCTCACAAGCCACTCGAGCTTGTGGATCTCTAGCAATAATATAATCTAATATTGCATCAGAAATCTGATCAGCCATTTTATCTGGGTGACCTTCTGTTACTGATTCACTTGTAAAAATGTATTCGTTAGCCATTTTTAAATCCTTAACTTTTATTTTAATCAAAAGCATTCTATCACTTTTATCTGAAAGAAACTTAACGCTTTAAAGTGTATTTACTATTTTCTATTATAATCTCTAGTATTATGGCTATAAAAAATATTTATTTAGCACCTATTAAGGGCTACCAATTTATCTCTAAGATGCTTCCTGCTTCTTGTCGTTATTATCCTTCTTGTTCGGAGTATGCCTCTTGGCAATTTGAATTTAATACTCCTCACAGGGCATTTTATGCTACAAGTAAGCGTATCTTATCGTGTAATCAATTTTTTGCAGGAGGGATAGACTATCCTTTGATAAGATATTCTCCTAAAAAAACCTCATCTATACTCACTTTTAATACAGATTGTGGCAAAATAACTATACTCTATTGGCTTGTGCCTCAAAGCATCGAAGCAGACAATACATACTATTATATACTAAAGGATTTTGATGCCATTAACGATAAATACACCTCTTGATATGCACCTACATCTTCGTGATGAAGCGATGCTACACAATATAGCAAAAGCTTCATCTGATACATTTTCTGGGGCTATTATTATGCCTAATCTCGTACCTCCTGTGAGTTCTAAAGAAGCGCTCATAGCCTATAAACAACGCATACTTTTGGCTACAAATGATAATAGTTTTACCCCGTATATGACACTATTTTTTAAACCTAGCTATGATAAAATATTTTTAGCTTCAATAAAAGATGAAATTACAGCGATTAAGCTCTATCCTGCTGGAATTACTACCAATTCAGAAGAAGGGGTCAGTGGCTTTGATATAGAAGCCTTACGCCCTGCTCTTGAAGCGATGAGTGATTTGGAGATTCCTCTTTGTGTACATGGAGAGACCAATGGTTTTGTCATGGACAGAGAAGCTGAATTTGCGAGTATCTATGAAGACCTCGCCTCTGCATTTCCTAATCTAAAAATAATTATGGAACATATCACGACTAAGTCTTCGGTAGATTTATTGGATAAGTATCCCAATCTTTATGCTACGATTACGATACATCACTTGCTTATTACCCTTGATGATGTCGCAGGAGGGATGCTTCAACCACACCTCTTTTGTAAACCCATTGCCAAGCGTCCTGAAGATAGAGATGCCCTACGTAAAGTAGCACTCTCTGCCCATCCAAAAGTGATGTTTGGGTCAGACTCTGCCCCACATCCCAAAGAAGCCAAAGAGGCATGTGGTTGTGCTGCTGGTGTCTTTACTGCCCCTATTGCTTTGCAACTTTTAGCAGAACTATTTGATACACAAGATGCATCACAAGAGAACCTTCAAGCCTTTATCTCTGGTAATGCACAAGCTATTTATGGTATTGCCCCTACTGATAAAGTCATTACCTTAGAAAAAACTCCTTTTAAAGTGCCTTCTGATTACAATGGTGTGGTGCCGATGTATGCCAATGAAGAGATAGCCTATAGTATCAAAGAGATACAGACTAGCCAATCATGATACAAATTATTCATTTAAAGTATAGACTTCAACACAATTAGGTACTATAATTAAAATCTATAAGGATAATGAATGATTGCAAATACTATTGAAGACTTAATAGGAAATACCCCTATTGTCAGAATAAATACCCTATCTAGTGAAACAGATACTACTATTTTAGGAAAATGTGAGTTTATGAATCCTACCTCTTCTGTCAAAGATAGAATTGCGTTTAGTATGATAAATGAAGCATTAAATTCTGGAAAAATGGATAGCAATACGACTATCATAGAGCCGACCTCTGGCAATACAGGCATAGGGTTAGCTGCTGTTTGTGCCTCTAAAGGGATGAAACTTATCTTGACCATGCCAGAATCTATGAGTATAGAACGCCGAAAGATACTGGCACATTTGGGTGCTGAGATTGTACTTACTCCTGCTAAAGAGGGTATGGCAGGAGCAGTAAACAAAGCCGAAGAATTAGGAGAATTACTTAAAAATTCTGTAGTATTACAACAGTTTAATAATCCTGATAATCCTAGTATACACCGTGAAACTACTGCCGTAGAAATACTCAAAGATACAGAAGGGAAAATAGATATTTTTGTTGCCTCCGTTGGGACAGGTGGTACACTCACAGGGATAGGAGAAGTCCTGAAGAAACATGACGCGACTATAAAAGTTGTGGCAGTAGAGCCTATTACTTCTTCCATACTTTTAGGTAAAGAATCAGGACCACATAAGATACAAGGAATTGGTGCAGGATTTATCCCTACTATCTTAAATACCTCGCTTTATGACGAAGTTCTCGCTGTGAGTAATGAAGAGTCTTTTGCAATGGCACAAAAAATTGCTAAAGAAGAGGGTTTACTCATCGGTATCTCATCAGGTGCAAATTTACATGCAGCACAAATCCTAGCACAGCGTCCTGAAAATAAAGGTAAAACCATCGTCACTATCCTCTGTGATACAGCCGAACGCTACCTCTCTACAGAACTTTTTGAGTGATTCTTTTACTAGAGACTATCAAATGTGAAGAGGGCATTGTACATAATCTATCTTATCATCAAACACGATGTGATATGAGCCGTAAAAAGCTCTATGATACTACAGATAGTTTGGATTTACGCTCTCTTATCATCCCTCCTAAAAAGGGTCTATATAGATGCCGTATCCTCTATGACATAGAGATACACTCTATAGAATATATACCCTATATACCCAAAGAACTCAAACACTTTAAGATTATCTCTTCTGCTATAGACTATGATTTAAAATATGCCAAAAGAGATGTTTTTACTCACTTACTAGAGCAACATAGTGAGGTAGATGAAGTCATTATCGAAAAAAATGGCTACCTTACAGATATTACTATTGCCAATATTGCTTTGTATGATGGGACAACATGGTACACCCCTACCCATCCTCTACTCAAAGGAACAATGCGTCAAAAATTAATTGATAATGGCTTTTTACAAACAAAAGAGATAAAAAAAGAGACACTTCCCCACTATTCACATCTAGCTTTAATCAATGCTATGATAGGATTTAAGATTATAAATCATTTTACAATAGACTCTTACTAAGGACAACTATGACTTTACCCACGCTCAAAATTTTACAAACCCCTGAATACAAAACACTCATAAAATCAAATATTTTAAATACTATTGAATATCTATTTTCTAAAAATCAAGATTTTTCTGTGAGTTGTCAGATAGAACATATAAGCTTTACTCCCCCACTCCCTCATGAGATAAAAGAGACATTTAAAGATACTGCGCTGTTTGTATTAAGTGGCTACACCTTTGAAAGTGCAAGTATAGATAAAGAGTACTTTTCTTTTGAAGCAGGATTTGGTTCTCAAAATATGGGGTCTGTGGTTTTGCTACCACTTTTGGCTATCAAGGGTATCTATGTAGAGGAATTTCCTATCGTACTTAATTTTGCAGAGTATAAAGAGGTGGAGGAGAAACCAAAGATAGAAATAAAAAAATCTTCTTCTCAATCTTCTTCCCAATCTTCATCGATGGAAGCACTTTTAAATAACCCTGAGAATAAAAAACTTCTCAGGAAAAAGAAGTAAAAATAAAACGCTATGCTTAACAGTGTCCTGCTAAAATATAGCTGACTACTTTATCTACATAGGCATTGTGTTTGTTCTCTTTAGAGTAGACAATAAAGAACTTACGCGTCATAGTAAAGCCTCTAAGTCGTGATTCAAAAAGCTCTCCATTGTTGATTTCGTCCATTACAGCATACTTAGATAAGATAGATACTACTGGTTTTTTAGGGTCACGTTCACTTTTTTTGAGTGTTTGTAGGACGGTTGTGGTATTGCTAACTTCTGAAAGTACATCAAAACTTTTACATGAAACACCTAACTCTTCAAAGACTTCTGTGACGACACGTCTCGTATGTGAACCTTCATTACGGCAAATCCAAGAAAAATCATAAAGTTCTTCTGTTTTGAGTATTTTTGTAATAGGTACATTAGATACAACAATAAGCTCATCTTCTAACCACTCTCTATAGATAAGGTCGTTATCCATGACAGGTGATTCGATAAGACCAACATCTAGTTTTCTATCTTTGAGTTTTTGTACCACTATATCACTGCCATCAATATCTAATCTAATATCATTATTAATCGCTTTACCGATAGTATTGAGGCATTGTCCAGGAATGATATACGTACCTATCGTATAAGATGCACCCAATCTAAAAGTAATTTCTTTATTCATAATTTTTAAGATATCTTGCTCTGAAGAGTGTATCTCTTTTTCAAGTCGGGAAGCTACTTTATAAAGCTCTTCTCCTTCATTGGTTAGTTTAATACCATTCTTTTTACGCTCAATGACCTTACACGCTAAATATTTTTCGATAAATTTTATCTGTTGTGTGACAGCTGGTTGAGAAATACCCAACTTGGATGATGCCTTAGAAAAGCTTCTCTCTCGTGCAACTGTTAAAAATGTTTCTAATTTTACAAAATCTTTTAACATTATTTTCTCCTCCTAAGTATATATTTTAATTAATAAAATTATTATATCCAATTATACTTAAACCATGGATAACTTATGCTTATTAAAAAGATTTTCATGCTAAGAAATCATTTCTTTTCATATCTAACTAATTTTATACTAAAAAAGGTATAATAGATAGACTAAGTATAAAAGAGGCTATGATAATGGAAATGATTTTAAATGCACTAAACCCATCCCAATGTGAAGCAGTAGAACATATTGATGGTCCTATGCTTATCTTAGCAGGGGCAGGTTCGGGAAAAACCAAAACCTTGACAACAAGACTAGCATACCTTGTAGGGGAAGTAGGGATAGACCCTGCCAATACACTGACTCTCACATTTACCAACAAAGCAGCAGCACAGATGCGTGAACGTGCTTTACAACTCATGCCATCGCGTGTTTCTTACCCTCCCCTACTGTGTACCTTTCATAAATTTGGTCTTCTTTTTCTCAAATTTCATATCGAAAAACTAGGACGGAGCAATGCTTTTGTTATCATAGACAGTGATGATAAAAAACGACTCATACGTACAATAGCCAAGACATTAAAGATAGACCTCAATATCTCTTTTATCGCTTCTGAAATTTCTAAATACAAAAATTCTATCCTCTCTGCCCAAATCGTACTAGAAAAAGCCGAATTAGCAGACTACAAAAAAGTAGCTATGATTTATGTAGAATATCAAAAAAATATCGAAGAAAATAATCTTGTTGACTTTGATGACCTTTTAATGCTCACCTATAAAATACTCCATGACAATGAAGATTTGAGAAAGCAAATCAGCCACAAATACCAATATATCATGGTCGATGAATACCAAGATACCAATGAGTTACAATTTCGGCTCTTAGAACTACTCTCTAGTACACACAACAACCTCTGTGTAGTTGGCGATGATGACCAAAGTATCTATGGGTGGAGGGGTGCAAATATTCGTAATATTTTAGAATTTGCAGATAATTTTGACAGTTGTAAAACGGTAAAGCTTGAAATTAACTATCGTTCAACCATACCGATCTTAGAAGCGGCCAATAGTCTAATAGAACACAACTCTACAAGATTGGGGAAAACGCTTAGTTCTCATAAGGGCAAAGGCAATAAAGTACAACTCTTACACTCTTTAGATGAATCTATGGAGTCTCGGTCTATTGCCTATGAGATAGATAAACTTATCAAAGAAGGGGTCGCTCCTGATGAGATAGCTGTACTCTATCGTATCAATGCCTTGTCTCGTTCACTTGAAGAAGGATTTAACAAAGCAGGACTTGCCTTTAAACTCATCGGTGGTATGCGATTTTATGAAAGGGCAGAGATAAAAGACCTCATCTCTTACCTCCGTGTATTTTCTAATCCTCATGATGATTTTTCTTTTATTCGTATCATCAATAAACCCAAAAGAGGGATAGGAAAAGCCTCCATAGATAAGCTAACCAAAGCTTCTTTTGATGCAGGATTATCATTATATGGGTATATCTCAAAAATGATAAACGCTGAAGTTGAAAATATCATGACTAAAAAAGTTTTTACTGCTTTAGAACATTTGGTTAAAAGTATTCAAATTTTACAAGACTCTATAGAAGAGGGACTAGAAGATTTTATCTCACTTTTTGAAGAAAATATCCAACTCAAAGATCATTATACTAGTCTTGTAGATGGTATGGATAGGCTCTTAAATATAGATGAGTTTTATGGATACTTTAGAGAAGCAGTTCTTCAAAACCCTGAGCTTTCATTGGACACCTTTCTTAATGATATTTCACTGCAATCAGACCAAGACCAGATAGAAGAAGATGCGATTACTATTATGAGTGTCCATGCCTCTAAAGGGCTAGAATTTGAGCATCTCTTTGTCATAGGGCTAGAAGAAGAGTTTTTTCCTCTGTTAGGAGAAGGCTGTAATATGGAAGAAGAACGTCGTTTAGGCTATGTTGCCATCACTAGAGCGAAGTCTTATTTAACCCTCTCTTATGTTGATAGCCGTTTTTATAAAGGAAGACGTAAGATGATACAAAAAAGCCGTTTTTTAGGGGAAGCAGGACTCATTCAAGACACAAGCTTAAAAATTACCAAAACATCAAGCTACAAAAAAGGTGATTTAGTCAAGCACAAAATCTTTGGGATAGGTCGTGTACAATCAGCCAATAAATCAGGACGAGAGTACAAACTTCTGATTAATTTTGGTGGCAATAAAAAAGAGATTTTAAGCTCTTTTGTACAGTCTATCTAAAAAATATTTATAACAAAAGGATACTATAATGAAAAAACAATTTAATATCGTCTTCATCGCTCTTTTAACACTGTCTCTTAGGCTTTACGCAGACCATAGTCTCCAATTAAGCTTTACACAAAAAAAAGAACATGTTCAAAGTGCTAGTATTACGATTACTTTGACCAATAATTCTAATGAAATACGCCATATCTTACTTTGGAATACCCCTTTTGAGAGCCAATTATCTGCCAATATCTTTGAAGTTAAAGAGGGTAACCGTACCGTACCATATCTTGGAAGAACTGTCAAACGTTCTGTAGCTACAGACTCTGATTATGTACTCTTTGAAGAGGGGGAAACACGGAGTATCACGCTAGAAATGCCTAGATACTATCAGATGCAAGATGAAGCAAATTATACGATTAGCTACAAAGGAGACATCAAGTC
Organism: Sulfurovum sp.; assembly: GCA_027062365.1. GTDB lineage: Bacteria > Campylobacterota > Campylobacteria > Campylobacterales > Sulfurovaceae > Sulfurovum. The sequence goes on along the minus strand of JAMOTK010000073.1, from coordinate 59,416 downwards.
TTTAGAGCAAAGTAAGCGAACACAAGTAGAGCAGAAAAATAGCCAACCTAGTATTACGATTGGATTTACACCTCAAAAAAAAAGTACAAAAAATATAAGCTATAAAGTATCTCCTAATTTTAATGGCTGTAGTAGTTCTCAAATAAATATACTCAATACTGCCCATGATGCATCTATTGTAATTGCAAGAGATGCCTATACAGTAATGCAAAACTCAGTAGCAAACACAACAGCCCCTAGATACCGTACATGGTTTGGTGTAGCTAGTAGCAGTCGCCAAAGTACCGTGACTACACACTTTAAAAATATCTATGAAGCATTAGATACAAAAAGTATTCGCTTTGATTGTACCTGTTCGGACAATTATTATGCCTATGTTTATCCCTATAGTCCTTATGTCATTTATCTATGTAATTCTTTTTGGTATGCCCCAACTACAGGGACGGACTCTCAATCAGGTACACTTATCCATGAAATGGCTCATTTTAATATAGTGGCAAATACCGATGATTATGTATACGGTCAAACAGGAGCCAAAGCACTGGCTATTTCCAATCCTTATCAAGCACTATTTAACTCTGATAACCATGAGTATTTTGCAGAAAACAGACCTTACCTTGCAATGTATCTTTTCTTAGATACAGATAATGATGGGATAGACAATTCTATTGATAGTGATGATGATAATGATGGAATTTCTGATATTCTTGAAATAGCCAATGGATTAGACCCTCTTAATGCATCTGATGCAAACGAAGATTGGGATGGAGATGGATTTACTAATGCCTTTGAAATTAGCTTTGGCAGCGATATTCAAAATGCCAATAGCCATCCTATATGGACACCTATTATGGTAGGGGATATTATCATTTTTGTACCTTCTCATTAAATATTATCACATAAAAAAGGAAAAATGCACGTGAATCGTCTCTTTGTTGTAAATAAGCCTATCTTTAGTACTTCTAATGGATATATGGGCTATGTTAAACGTAAATATAATACTAAGAAAGTGGGGTTCTCTGGGACACTTGACCCCTTTGCCACAGGCTGTCTTATCGTAGCTACGGGGCAGTATACCAAACTCTTTCAATACCTAAACAAAACACCCAAAAGCTACAAAGCCACCCTATGGCTAGGTGCAAATTCTCCTAGCCTTGATATAGAAAAGATAGACCGTATTCAAGATATAGAGCCGTTTGAAGAAAATAGTATTAAAGAAATAGTAGAAGGTCTAAAAGGAGTTTTAGAATACTATCCTCCTAAGTTTTGTGCCAAAAAAATCAATGGTCAACGTGCTTATGCTCTAGCACGTGCAGGAGAAGAGGTAACACTCCAAACTATCACCTCTACTATCTATGATATAAAACTTCTCAATTACACCCACCCTTTTGTGCATTTTGAAGCCAAAGTAAGTGAAGGTACTTATATTAGAAGTTTGGGTGCAATCATTGCTGATACTTTGGGGGTAGATGGGACACTTAGTTCTTTACATCGTATCCATGAGGGTCAGTTTTATTATGACAATGAAAAAGCACTCAATCCGTTTACCCACCTCAATCTACCGAACAATACCTATACAGGCGATGATGACTACATAGAACTAGGCAAAAAGATTGCTATAGAATATTTTGAAAATAAAGAAAATGGTATTTATCTAGTAGAAACACAAAACTTTTTTTCTATTATTGAATTAATAGAAGGTGAAGTAAAATATAGATTTAATCGGATTGCAAAGTTTGAAAAAAATAAAGAGATAAATAAAGGAAATGTGGATGAAACAAATGACCATAAAAGCCCATGCTAAAGTCAATATATTTTTAAAAATTACAGGGCATAAAGAGGGATATCATACCCTACTTTCTCGTTTTGTGCGTGTGGAGCATCTTTATGATACGATAGAATTTGTACCTTGTATCTGTGAGTCTTTTACCATTGAGGGGTGTAAAGATGTACCTATGGAGTCTAATACGATTTATAAAGCCTATAAAGCACTCAATGAGCATACAGGAGATTTGGATATTTTAAATTTCTTTTATGCCCATAAGGTTGTTGTGACCAAACGCATTCCTAGCCAAGCAGGATTAGGAGGTGGTTCTTCTGATGCTGCTGCGTTTATGAGACTGGTCAAAGAAGTGTGTCATCTCATGATAAGTACCGATGAGTTAGCCAAAATAGGCAGTACTATTGGGGCTGATTTACCATTTTTTATCTATAACTATCCCTCTGCTAATGTCTCTGGGTTTGGCGAGATTGTAGAAGCTTTTGAAGAAGAAGAGTTATGTTTTGCACTCTATACACCCCCTATAGGATGTGATACTACGGTAGTCTATAAGACCTTTAAGATGCATCTCTTAGATAATATTACACTATGTTCATTTATGGGGTGGGAGAGATTAGATTCACGTACCCTTTTAGAGATGATAGCAGACCCTATACTACTTAATGACCTCTATAGTGCATCACGTATCGCCTATCCTAAACTCAAAGAGATTGCCAAAGAAGGATGGTATTTCTCTGGGTCAGGGAGTACCTTTTTTAAATTGCTTTAAGAAGCCAAATATTTGGTAATAGAGTTTCGTAAAGTACTAAAGGTGGTATAATAACGAGAGACATAACTATGGAGTAACTCTGGTTTATTATAGACAAGGTGTTGATATATCTCATTGATAAGAACATACATCTCTTTTGCACCAATACTTCCAGTAAGTCCTTTGAGATCAAAAATCAACATTTGTACTTGAGAAAACCGTTGCTCTTTGACAAGACGTTCAAAAACTTCATCACTTTGACTATAGGCATCCATAAACTCTTTCAATACTTCCTTATAGAACATCTCATTGCCTTTAAGATAGGTTAACCCTGAATTAATATTTAATCCTTCCAAGACCATAGGTTTTATCTCAATTAAGTTTTTTTTTAAGGGAACACTATTCTCTGGAATTAAAAACATTTTTAAGGCACTATAGAGCGTATCAATCCGTACAGGCTTAGGAAGATATGCATTTGTACCCATATCAAACATTTTTTCTATCTCATGATCGGAGACCAATGCAGTCAGTGCTACAATAGGTACATTAACAAATCGTTCATCACTACGTATCAGTTCTGTTGCTCTATAACCATCCATAATCGGCATATTAATATCCATGAAGATAAAAGAAATAGGCATCGTACTACTACGTATAAAATCTACGGCTTCCTTGCCATTGGTAGCCACATGCAAAATCATCCCCGATTTAGCCAATACACTCAAGACAACTTTTTGATTAATAATATTGTCTTCAACAATCAAAAGGTGTTTTCCTCTAAAAATTTTAAAGCTTTCTAAATCTATATTTTTGATAGCTTTAATCTTATCTCTATAAACAAGTAACCTATCTGTTTTATTTTGTATCTCATCATTAGGTTTTTTATGATTATACAGTTCAATAAGTGTATCAAACACATATTCTTGTGTCAAAGGTTTTTTGAGGCGAATATCTATAGTATCATGTAAAAAGATAGTATCTGATGTAAAAAGATTATCCAAACTAATTACTTTTAGCTCTTGTGACACCTTAAGTGTTTCCAAAGTAGAGAGTATTTTATAGGTAAAAAGTCCATTGCTTAAAGCCACAATATCATAGGCTGCAAAATTTGGAGGATGAGCAATAAATTTTTGTACGCTAAGTATGGTTACTTTTGCTTTGAAATAAGCAAAAAGTTTTTCACTTGCTAATGCTGCATTTTTATTTGTATCTACGATTAGAATTTTTTTAGAAACTAACTCTTTATTGGGTAAATGGTATTTTCTTTTCTCTTTATTTTTTTCTTCGATAGGCAAACTTAGCATGATGCTGTTTTTACCCTCTTTGGCATCCATCACAACCAATTCTCCATTCATCAAATGGGTTAACTCTTGTGCTACAAACAATCCCAATCCCACATAACGTCGTGCTGATTCATCATAATATGAATCAAAAAGTCTATCACTATTTTCTATCACTATATCGGTAAAAATATTAAACTGTAACTGTAAGGATTCATTAAAACTAGAAAGAACACTTACTTCTAGTTTAATCTCTTTACTTTGACTATTTTGGATAAGATATTCAAGTATATTGGTTAAGATTTGTCCAAGTTGCAATGAATCTGCCAACATATATTTAGGTACTTTTTTATCAATATTAAAGATAAGTTCGGTGTCATTTTGTTTATAGGTATAGTGTAATAGTCCAGCCACTTCATTGAGTACATGGTTAAAATTAAAAACTTCGTTTTGTATCACTACTTTTTTTGATTTTAAACGTAAAAATTTAATCAAATCATCGGTAATATCTAGTAATTCATTTTCATTATGAATCACTTTTTTCATCTCTTTATGCAAACGTGTATTTTTAATTTTGTCTGCAATGATAGAGGTACTATTCATCGCTTCTTTGGCAATAGTATGGATATTTTCACCCATACTAGAGAGTACTTCATGTTGTCTCTCTTCTAATTTTTTGTGCTTAGATTTTATTTTTTCATGCTCAGACTTAAGCCGTTTTATTTGATCAGAAGATAAAAACATAAACAATATCCCTACGAGTGCCAAACCAAAAAGAGCTGTCCATAAAGAAGTATCTATCGGTTCTACACTAGTTTCTTTGATAACATAAACTTTTTTTGGGCTAAGGGAGGGAGAGACTTCCTTTTTAACCCTATGAACACTCGATTCTTTCTTGGTTATTGCTACTTTTTTTTCGATAATTACAGCATCAGAAAACACTTTTTTTAGTTGCATATAACTTAAAGCCAATATTTCACTACGCTTATAAGGTCCTATCTCTAACATATAGTTTGTATCTACTTTAATAATTCTTGATTCTTTAGAAGGTTTCAAGTTCATAAGCTCATACGTTAACTGATGATTTTCTACTATCTCTTTTTCTCCATACGCTAAGACAATAAAGTTTTCTATAGCACTCGTATAGACAAACATCAATGACCATAGTAACATAGTATATAATACTCTATAAATCATCATCATTCCCCAATATATCAATATCTGTTTCTATCTTCTTTTGTTCTTGTTTCAAATTCACTTGACTCTCCCCTAATTTTGCAATATTTTTTCTACTGTATATCGATAAAATCAAGCCTATTATTGACAATAAGAACAACGCAAGCCACTGTAATTCTATTATCGTTATCCATGATGATTTTTTTATCTCTATATTGTTTTTTACTACACTTTTATGTAAAACTTTTTCTTCATATTTTAAATAAAAAATATTTTCAAACTTAGAAGACAATAAAATTAGTAGTGTATTACGTACATCCCTAGATTTTATCGGTTTAATCACAAGAATACGCTCTTCCCCAAACTTTTCTAATAATAGGCGAAAATGATGTTTTTTTTGAAGTGTTCTTATCGTACGATTTTCTAAACAATACATTTTTAAATCTTGTAATGATTTTTCACTTTTACTTGATGTGATAATCAGCTTTTCAAATACCACTACTGTGTCTGTTTCACTAGCAAACATACACACAATAGTCAATAAAAACCCTAGTAAAAACTTCATTCTCGTACCTTCATTCCCTTATTCATCATTATTTTATTTAATAGTCTAACATAATTTAATTATAGATAACTCATAAAAGATAAAATCTTAATCTAATTAGCGTTATAATATGAATAATAAAACTATTTGAAAGAGATTTTTATGTCAACAAACACCATATACCCCGATAATTTTGATGAATTAAAGACCCAAGTCCGTGAAGCTGGACTACTTGAACGTGTGCCTATAAGAGGTTCGATAGAGATGATTGCTACTATTTTATCTATGATTATAGCCCTTAGTACTGCTCCTCTTTGGAATCCTATTTTGTTAGCACTTTTTTTAACATTGATTTTTACCCGTTCTGTTTTTGTCTCTCATGACCTTTTACATACACAATATTTTAAAAATAAAGCCCTTTCCAAAAAGCTCTCTTATCCATTTTCGGCTTTGATACTTTCCAATTCTTCTTCATGGTGGGATTATAAGCATAATGTCAACCACCATACCTACTGTAATATCGTAGAAAAAGATGAAGATATTCTTGCTCTCAATGGTGCATTTACGCATGACCGTAAAGGAGATAGTCCTTTTTTGAAAAAATATAAACATATTGTTTTTTGGGGTGCTATGTTTTTTATGTTTCCTGCTTTTATTGCACAATCTTATAATTTTGTTATCAAACGCAAATTATGGGGAGAATTGGCACTCATGCTCTTACACTGGCCTTTGGTTTGGGGTACGCTCTATTATCAGTTAGGTGGCATGGATACACTCATTGTCGCTATCGTCATGAACTTTGTTTTATCGCCTTGGTTATCATTTGGATTTATTACCAACCACCTAGGCTGTGAAACATTTAATGAAGAAGAAGCAAAAACATTTTCATGGATGGAATTACAAATGCGAGGGAGTCGTTCTCTTACAGGTGGGGCTATTGTCCATTGGTTCTATGGTGGTCTTAATACACAGATTGAACATCACCTTTTTCCCAAAGCCCCAAGATTTCATCTGCTTAAAGTCCAAGAGATGACCAGAGACTTTGCAAAAAAACATAACCTACCTTATTTTGAAACTACACCATTGATGGCGTATGTACAAATAAATGATGCAATTAAGAAGTATTAAATAATTCTGCTATAATAGTAAATAAACATAATATATAAGGAAGTATAAAATGAAGCCTATAGAAAAAATTAAAGACCTAGTTAAACGTGCCTTAAGTATCGGAACGCCTCCTGCTAAAAAAGTACTGTATGAAGAAATTGTCAAAAGAGAACAAGCTACTCTCTCAAAAGTAGATCGTCTCGAAGTAAAAAAAGAGACAATAGAAGAAGTGCCTAAAGTTTCTATAGAAACCAAAATACCTAAAGCCAAAACAGCAGAAAAAAAACAAGAAATAAAAAAACCTGCTAAAAAGAAAGTTTCTACGGCTAAAAAAGTAGTCACTACCAAAAAAGCAATTATTAAAAAAGAAATAGAAAAACCTGTAAGCGTCAAAAAATCACCTACTAAACAATCAAAAGCTACTCCAAAAATGACTAAAAAAGAGGAAAAGATTGCTCTTTATACAAAAGATATACAAAAGCATTATCATGAAGTAGATGAAGCCTTTTTAGCCATTATCGTTAAAAACTTAGGGCCTTCTATCTATAGAAAAAATGCCGAATTGGTCTCATGTTCTGACCCTAAAGAACTTGATACTGTACGTAGAAACTTCCTTATCAAAAAACTAGGTATGACCCAAGAGAAAGATATATTGGATGGATTTATCCAAGACGTGTGTCAAGAGTTAAAAGGTGTATCTCATAAATACCGTGCAACTTTTTACTATCGTTTGGCAAAAAATCTTAAAAAAGAATCTGCCTTAAGCTAGTCTGATTTACGTAACATCAGTAAATACAAGGCTTCTACCTTGTCTCTAGCCCAAGGTGTCTTTCTCAAAAATTTCAAACATGATTGGATACTAGGGTCATGGTTGAAACAACGTATATTTACAAAAGTACCTAACATCTCCCACCCATAATGGGCTTCTAACTCTTCAAGTATTTCTAACAATTTAATCCCATGTAGGGGGTTATTTTTATGTGCATCATTTTTCATATCACATCATACCTCAAATTTCCCATGAAAGATGTTAAAAATACAGATAAATCTATGCTATAATACTAAAAAAAGGAACTATTTTGGCAATCAATATTGTAGCACAAAACAAAAAAGCCAGACATGATTATGAAATACTTGAAAAGTTTGAAGCTGGTATCGTACTCGCAGGGTCTGAAGTCAAAGCCCTCCGTGCCAAACGTGCCAATCTAGCCGATGCTTTTTGTCGCTTCATTAAGGGTGAGTTACATATCATGAATGCCCATATCGCTCACTTGGAAACAAGCAACAGAAACTATATACCAGACACAAGAAATCCAAGAAAACTACTCTTACACAAAAAACAATTAGAAAAACTTCACGTCAAAGTACATAAAGATGGTCTTACTATCATACCTCTCATGATTTACTTCAATGAACGTAATTTTGCTAAAATCAGTATTGCCATAGCCAAAGGTAAACAACTCCATGACAAAAGAGCCGATATGAAAAGCAAAACCTTAGACAGAGAAGCCCAACAAGCAATGAAAAATAGAGCCTACTAATCGAGGCTAACTTTTTCTTTTTTGATGTAAGCGTTTATGAGATGATAGATACTTTTTCTCTTTTTTAGCATCTTTTTGACGCTTACGTTTGGCTACAAGTGAGATATGCTTATTGGGCAATAATTCTCGTACCTCTTGTAAGCGTTGCCATGATGAGACAGGCTTATATCCTATAAACTCATAAATATACTGTTTGATATATCTTGCTAAAAATCTAAAAAACCGTTTGACAGGGATATGAAATATCTTTTCCATATATTTCTCAAACCATGAAAAGGTACGAATGAAAAAATGATATATCTTTTGTAAATACTTTTTGAGAAAAGGCACTCTTTCCATCCACTCTAAAAGCCATGAAAAGATAAGTACTTCTATCAGTGGTGCTATCCAAGACCCCCAAAGATAATCTGTAAAGAAGTAGACGATTGCCGTAGAGAACTTCAACACAATAGCCAAGATAAAACTCCAAAACTTTGCGATAAAGACTTTCATTGCCAACATCCCACCCATAAACTTCCCCACAAACCCCAAAGAAGCCAAAAAGGTAAGCACAGCAATGAGTTGTTTGACAATAGGGAAGTCTTTGAAGTTTTCTTTGACATACACAGACAAACGTTTTACATCATCGCCAATATGGTCTAAAAAATGAATTTTAAGATTATGATTAAATACTTTTTCTATCAAATACCGTTTACCCAAGCCTGTAGCAGAAAGTATCACTAGCTTTTTAAGAAATAACATGAGGATAAATTTACCCTTGACCAAAAAGAATGCTGCTATCAATGTCAAGATATTTTCTTTTAAAAATAAAAAAGTATCTACTATCACTACAAATATAAAATGCCTACTCTCTTGTATCCCAAATATAACAATCAAGAGAAGTACCACCAAAGCAACACTCCAAGTTATCACTTTTTTTTGCATCATTTTTTTCATGACACTACTTCTTTAAAGAGGCTTTGATAATGGCATAAAGGTTTTTTATTTTTGTAACAAAAGGACTCTCTACACTAAAGTATTTTTCTTTAAAAGCCTGAATAGCCTCTTTCATCGCCTTGATATTGACCATCGTTCTAATATACATTTCACGTGATTTAAGCCAATCAATCCCTTGCATAATCTTCTCATAAAGCCATTTAAACCATGCAAATTGCATAAGCTTATCTTCGGTTATACGAAAAAGCCAAAAAGTAAACGCAGCGATAGGAATCTTGGCAATATAAAGCGATAACCCAAGTAACACCTGCCCACTCACAAACAACATCCCTGCATAAATCCCAAAAACCTCAACCACACTCAAGAGCAAAACAAAGATAACTAATATCAAAGAAGCATTGGCATGTTCTAATTTAGTCTCTATCTTTTGTAAAATTTTAAGTGAATGTATCGCCTCATAAATAGGCTTAGCCACACCCTCCCATATCAACTCTTCAAAGATAATATAAACCATTACCAATATCAGTTGTAAAAATGAAATAAATTTGTGTTTAATCGTTACAAGCATAAATAATCCTAAAATAAAATATATCAAACATTATAGCGATTTTATTCTAAAGTAATACCCCCCTAACGAGGCTAAAGCCATCGTATCCGATGCGTTTTGCAAGAAGTGTATTACATATCCAATACAGTTAAATCATATCGTGTATTACGCCCTGCACTACCCTCTACTTGATGGATAAGTCCATACGCTATAAGCTGTGTAATATCTCTTTTGGCTGTAGGAATGGAGGTATTTGTCATACTTGCATATTTTTTTGTACTCAGTCCACCTTCAAAATGTTCTATGCCAATATCAAGTACTTTATTGATGACTTTTAATTGCCTCTCATTTAAGGTAAACTCTCTTGCCCTATCCCAAAATTTGGTTTTTTCTGTGATAATTTTGATTTGTGTAAGAGAAATATTTATCGCACTTTCAATGATATGAATATGCCATGTTATCCATGTAGTAAAATCAAATGTTCTATTATAAAAAAGATTTTGTGACTTTTCCAATACTGCATAGTACCCTTTTCTCTCTAGCCTAATAGCTGTAGAGAGTGAATAGTATTTATGGTCAAGCCCAAGTTCACGAGAGAGTACATAATTGGTAATAGCTCTGGCTATTCTTCCATTTCCATCATCATAAGGGTGTATAGATACAAACCATAGATGGGCGATAGAGCTTTTTACATAAGGGTCTTCTTTTGTATGATTAATATAGTCTAAGAGTCTGTTCATATCCTCTAAAAGCTGTTTATATGGAGGTGCAACATAATGTACCATTTCTCTATATCCCCTATTTGAGATAACACTCATCTCATCTAAACGATAGGTAGCCACATTGATTTTATGCCCATCACTATACCCCGTAGGAAAAAGTATACTATGCCATCCATGCAAACGCTCATGTGTGAGCTGTGCTTCATTATAACTACTATCTATAAAGAGTTCTACCAATCCATCTGTATGTCGTGTAGAGCTATCATTGCTATAGTCAAAAGTGTTATCTAGCTTTTTTCTCACAGAAGAACGTACACTATCTCTACTAAGTATCTCTCCCTCTATCTCCGAAGATTGTAAGATTTCATTGATGGATGCATCCATCACAAGTGTATGAATCGTTTTGTCATTCAATGCAGATATTGCACCTTCTAATTTACCCGTACTACGTGAAACTTGTGAAAGTAAAGCACGTATATTTTCATCATGATAATAAAATTCTGGGTATTTTTCATGTTGCCAAATCCACTTTTTAATCTCTTCCATAGCCTATTTCCTCTTTATGAGCTGATTACATCTATTAATCATATCATAATATGAGCCGATTGTCAATTGTAAAGAAAGAGAGGTTAAGTAATTATATTTTGGGTGATTGAACAGTAACACTTAAACCTTATTCCCCTCTCCTACAAGTGTGTCTATGCTTGATTCTTTAAACATTTTTTGTAAGGCTATTTTTGAGTCTAGCCATTGGTCGTGTAAGGCACATTTGCAAGTGTTGTTACAGTATCCTATGCCTAGGATACAGGCTTCATCTTTTATCTCGTCATTGAAGGTTTTTAGGATGTCTTCTATACTAATGTCTGAGATTTCTTTTTCAAATCTATAGCCCCCTTCTCTTCCTCTGATGGAGACAATGAAACCTACTTTTACAAGGTCGGTCATAATCTTGGTCAAAAATTTATAAGGGATATCTAACGTTTGGGATAAATCTTTGGCATTGATACGTTGGGTATCTTGTTTGTCTGCCATATAGGTTAAAATTCGTATGGCGTATTGTGATGTATTACTTAGCTTCATGGGTGAACCTTTGAGATGATGAATACCTTATTGTATTCAAAATATCTTAATTACTACTTCAAGGTAGTATTAATTGTTTTTTTGCTATTATTTTAACGACTACTTATATTGTAGAATTAAAAAAAGGATACTTTTATGACAGAACGAATTACGAAAAGTATGGCGAAGAATATCTATTATGGTGGTGGAATGTTTGCCCTATTGATATTTTTAGGTCTTACTTTTGATACAGTCAAACAGATACCAAAGCGTTCCAATCAGAGTGCGATGACTGCTTCTGTGGTGGCGGGTAAAGCACTATGGGAAAAAAACAACTGTGTGGGTTGCCACACAATTTTGGGCGAGGGTGCATATTATGCTCCTGAATTGGGAAATGTATTTAAAAGAAGAGGTGCTTCTGATGAATCTGCATTTAAGAGCTATATGTTAGCATGGATGGCATCACAGCCACTTGCTGTACCAAATAGACGTAAAATGCCACAGTTTAATTTGACTGAAACCGAAGTAAATTCACTTTCAGATTTCCTTATTTGGACTTCTAAAGTTGATACCAATGAGTGGCCACCCACTATAGAAGGATAGGAAAATATGAAATATACATCACAAATGGTCGCAAAACCATATTTTATTTTTGCATTAATTCTTCTAGCAGGAGAGATTTTATTTGGTCTGCTTATGGCAGTACAGTATTTGTTTGGCGATTTTTTATTCCCACTCATTCCGTTTAATGTACTTAGAATGGTACACACAAACTTACTTATCGTCTTGATTTTGTTTGGATTTATGGGTGCAACATATTACCTTATCCCAGAAGAGACAGAGAGAGAGCTTTGGAGTCCTAAACTGGCTATCATTACCTTTTGGGTTTTTGCAGCAGCTGGTGTGGCTACTATCTTGGGGTATCTTTTTGTCCCTTATGCACAATTAACAGAATTGACGTTTAATAACCTACTTCCTACCATGGGACGAGAGTTTTTAGAACAGCCCTTACCCACTAAAGTAGGGATTGTATTGGTCGTTGTTTCTTATATTTTCAACACAGGTATGACAGTACTTAAAGGTAGACGAACCGTTATTACGACTGTATTACTCACAGGATTACTCTTTCTAGCAGTATTTTTCTTGATTGCATTTTATGTCCCTGAAAATCTTGTTTTAGACAAATTTTTATGGTGGTTTACTGTGCATTTATGGGTTGAGGCTACATGGGAGCTTATCTTAGGTGCTATCTTGGCATTTGTACTTATCAAAGTAACGGGTGTAGATAGAGAACATATTGATAAATGGTTGTATCTTATTATTGCGATGACGATGATTTCTGGAATACTTGGTACAGGACATCACTTTTTCTATATCGGCGCACCTGAGTATTGGCTTTGGATTGGTTCTATCGCTTCTGCTGTTGAGCCTTTACCATTCTTCTTGATGGTTCTATTTGCATTTTCTATGGCAAAAGACAGAAAGATACAACATGACAATGAAATGGCTCTTACATGGGCAAAAGGTACAGCAGTGATGGCATTCTTGGGTGCTGGTGTATGGGGCTTTATGCATACTTTAGCTCCTGTAAATTACTTCACACATGGTACACAGCTTACAGCAGCCCATGGTCACTTGTCTTTCTATGGAGCGTATATTATGATTATCTTTACTATCATATCGTATGCTATGCCTATACTTAGAGGTCGCCCTCATGGTAACTGTAAAAAAGCACAACAACGAGAACTCAAAGCATTTTGGATGATGAACATCGGTATGTTAGGGCTTACTTTGTCACTGACTACTGCTGGTATCATGCAGATACTAGACCTAAGAATGGGTACTGAACTTATTGGATTTATGGAATCACAAGCTTCTATTGCTGGTGTGTATATGGTTCGTGCTGGGTTTGGATTGTTGGTCTTCTTGGGACTCATGACTTACTTTACATCATTTTTTATAGCAGAACCTTCTAGCAAAGAAGCAAATGCTTAATTATTGGCTTGAATTTGAAGAGACTATCGGTAGGGTTTGGGATAAGTATCTCAACAAAAAGGTAAATAAATTTCATGAAAATGAACGTGTTTACTTTACGGATGTCTCAAAGTCACTCACACTTTTTCACCATCTTTTAGGTGGTGAAAAAGGCAAAGAACTTCATGTAACAGACAAGCGTTATGTGGATACTTCTCGGACGACCCTTCAAAAACTTTCATTTTTAGGTAAAGAATTTTATCTTTCATGGCAAGATGACACGGCACTTTATCTTCCTGCTTCTTTTGCTTATTTTCCAGACAAAAAAGAGAATGAAATGCTTTATTATTGGCTCATTGCCATGCTCACACAAGTCAATGTCACATCAGAAAATCTTAGTGAACAAAACCATGAAGCAATAGAGTATTTAAATGCAAAATACAGTGGATTTGCACAGTTTCATCACTATGCCTCCGAGTACTTAGCAACGCAGTTTGAACAGTTATCATTTATAAATGCTTTAGAAAACAGAGATAACGAAGCCTTTATCAATGATTACCCCAATCCTCTTTGGATTTATCCTCCCGTTATCACACCTAACAAGCAAAACCATAGTGAATCAGACGAAGAAGCATCACGTAAAAAAGATGAAGACCAAACCGATACGTTGGAGATGAAAAAGAAAAGCAATCAAATCAATGATGAAAAAGAGACCGACGGCTTTTTGGCTTTTTTACCTGAATCGTTGCTAAGCATTATGGAACAAGTCAATGTAGATAGATGTGAAGACGATAGATTTGATGAAAATGCCCTGTATCACGCAGAAGATTTAGATGAGATAACCATAGGGAAAAAACAAGCCAATCTCTCTTCTCGTATCAAAATGGACTTAGACTTAACACCTGATATGAGAGAGATTTATCCTCTAGGCAAAGGACATCTAATTGATGAATGGGACTATAGAAAAAGTGCCTACCTCATAAACTATGTGCGTATCAAACCACAAGTAACACTCAATGTCATCCCCATCAAACTACCCCAAAGACTCAAAAAAACAGTACGAAAGATACAAGGAGAGTTAGATTTACTAGCCCTTGATAGAATCAAAAATGATCGACTTCCTTATGGAGATGAACTCAATATTGATACATGGATAGACTACAAAGGGCATCTCAATAAATCTACCCACCATCAAAACTTTTATACCTCTTATGAAAAGAAGTCACGTGACATATCTACCCTTATCTTGGCAGATGTATCACTCTCTACAGAAGGGGGCATTACCCAAAATGTTCGGATTATTGATGTGATTAAAGATGGATTGATGGTATTTTCAGAAGCCTTAGAAAAGCTCAATGATCGCTTTGCTATTTACTCTTTTTCTTCTTTGCAAAATAAAAAAGTCTATTTTAATATTATCAAAAACTTCAAAGATAACTATGATGATTTGATTCGTGGTCGTATCGATAGTATGCAACCTTTTTACTATACACGCTTAGGGGCTGCCATACGTGAATCTGCCAAAATACTAGACAAACAACAAAGTAGCAACAAACTTCTACTCATCATCAGTGATGGTAAACCCAATGATGAAGACCGATATGATGGACGCTATGGGATAGAAGACACCAAAAAAGCCATCGAAGAAGTTAAGAAAAAAGGGATTACTCCTTTTTGTATTACCGTAGATGTAGAAGCCAAAGAGTATCTGACCTATCTCTTTGGACGCAATGGCTATGCCGTGGTACGTGACGGACAGAAGCTACCCAAAGTCATACCCGAAGTCTATATCAACCTAACAAAATAAAATACAATTAAAAAAAATAAAGGAAACAGATGTCAACTATATATTATCTAGCACAAAACAATGAAATAGAACTCTTTGAAGCCTCAGCAGGTATGAATCTACCTGTACTTATCAAAGGGCCTACAGGCTGTGGTAAGACACGTTTTATAGAATACATGGGAGAAAAGCTCAACCGAAAAGTCTATACCGTGGTCTGCCATGATGACCTTTCGGCTGCTGATTTACTCGGTCGTCATCTCATTGATGAAAATGGTACATTTTGGCAAGATGGACCACTTACCAAAGCCGTAAGAAATGGAGGTATCTGTTATCTTGATGAGATTATAGAAGCACGTAAAGATACCACCGTTGTCTTACACTCTTTGGCTGATTATCGTCGTGTACTTCCCATAGATAGAACAGGAGAACTCATAGAAGCCCATCCAGACTTCATGCTCGTAGTCTCTTATAACCCAGGGTATCAAAATGTACTCAAAGGGATGAAACCTAGTACCAAACAACGCTTTATCTCCTTAGAATTTAACTACCCTAAGCCTGATATTGAAAAAGATATACTCATCAAAGAGAGTGGCATAGATGAAGAAAGAGCCACAAAGCTAGTCTCTATCGCAGGAGATATACGTAACCTTAGTGATACAGATATTCAAGAAGCCGTCTCTACACGACTTTTGGTCTATGCTGCCAAACTTATGGTCAAAGGATTTGATGAATATGAAGCGTGTATCCATACCATTGTGCAGTCCCTTAGCGATGAAGAAGATGTCTTAGAAGTCTTAGAAAAACTCATCAAATTGTACTTCACAAAGTAACGCAATGCCACAAACACTTCAAGCAAAAAGCCCCTACCCTGTTGGTGATTTTGCTATTTGGATTATTATCTATGTTGAGCTTATTACTTTTGGATTACTTTTTATAGGCTATGCTATTGCTAGACGCTCAGATGTCGCACTTTTTAACACCTCTCAGCTTAGTCTCAATCAAGGTATAGGATTTGTCAATACCCTTATCTTGATTACAAGTAGTTATTTTATTGTGAAAGCCGTACAAAGTATCAAAAAGATGCCAGACAATCAGCACATACACGCCAATCAAAAAGCGTCAAGATGGCTTTTGGGTGCGATGCTTTTGGGTATGCTTTTTTTAATCCTTAAAACCGTTGAATTTTCAGCTATATTTGACGCAGGGATTAATCTTAGTACCAATACCTTTTTTATGTTCTATCTGCTGCTTACCATGTTTCACTTCATGCACGTACTACTAGGACTTGTTATCTTAGGAAACATCTACCAAAAGAGCAAACACCACGGCTATACAAAAGAAGACCATACAGGTATGGAAACAGGTGCATCTTATTGGCATTTGGTTGATTTGTTATGGATTGTTTTGTTTCCACTTATCTATATCATACATTAAGGCTTTCAATGAAAAATAGTTTAGAAATAGCTTGGGGTTGCTTAGTATTTTTTAGTATTTTTGCTTTCTCATTAGGATACTTTGGGATTATCAATCACTTTTTTGTCGCTATTTTACTCCTGACCACCTTTATCAAAGGGCAATTGGTGATTGATTATTTTATGGGATTAAAGAGTGTCAAGCTAGGCTATAGACTCATCCCAAGTATTTGGCTTTTTGTTGTACTCTTGGTGATAGGTATGAGCTATTATCTACCTATAAATTGATGCCATAACCCATCATTAACCACAATTTAGCTAAAATAATTCATTAATTTTGGAGTCGCATAATATGGATAAAGCAAAAACTATTTGGATGGATGGGGAATTTACCCCTTGGGATGATGCAAAAGTGCATGTACTAACGCATACTTTACACTATGGTAATGGTGCGATAGAAGGTACAAAAGCATATAAAACAGTCGATGGTAGATGTGCTATTTTTAAGCTCACCGAACATACCAAAAGACTGATAAACTCATCAAAAATGACACTGATAGATGTGCCGTATAGTGTAGAAGAACTCAATGATGCTCAGGTCAAACTACTTCAAGAAAATGAGCTTTTTGATGGTGCATATATTAGACCCCTTGTCTATTTGGGGTATGGTGTGATGGGGCTTTATCATAAAGATTGTCCTGTACAAGTTTCTATTTCTGCATGGAAATGGGGTGCGTATTTGGGTGAAGAAGGACTTAGAGAAGGCATACGTCTCAAAATTTCGTCTATGACACGCACACCCAATACTTCTGGTATGGGAAAAGCAAAAGCCGTAGCAAATTATCTCAATTCTCAAATGGCAAAGTTTGAAGCTGTAGAAGCTGGGTATGATGAAGCGTTACTTCGTGATGACCAAGGATATATAGCAGAAGCAAGTGGCGCGTGTTTTTTTATGGTAAGAGATGGTAAGCTCATCTCTCCTCCATCAGACAATACTTTGGAGTCTATCACACAACAAACGGTGATAGATTTGGCAACAGATATGGGGATAGAAGTCATTAGAAGACGTATCACAAGAGAAGAAATTTATATCTGTGATGAGTGTTTTCTCACAGGTACAGCAGCAGAAGTAACCCCTGTGCGTGAAGTCGATGCACGTATCATCGGATGTGGTTCAAGAGGCACTATCACAGAAAAAATACAAACAGCGTACTTTGATGTCGTAGCAGGAAAAAACCCTGATTACGTCCAACATTTAACCTATATAAACTAAGGAAATTTAATGCCAGCAGATATGAACGACTATTTTAAAAAGAAAAAACCAACCATGAAAAAAAGCACACCCAACAGTAGTGGTGGGGGTAATGGAAGCAATGGTGGTAATGGTGGAAATAATTTTGAAAACCCACTCAACAATCTAGGAAAAGGTGGTCCTTGGATTATCGCTATTGTAGCTATTGTTTTTGCTATATTTGCTTTTAAACCATTTACGATTATCAATGAAGGAGAAGTGGGTATTAAAGTGAACATGGGTAAATTTCAAGATGAGCCACTTAGAGCAGGATTTCACATTATTTTACCTGTGATTCAAGAGATTATTCCTGTAAGTATCAAAACACGCCAAATTGTATATTCAAATACAAAAAGTACCTATATTGGAGATAGACAATCTAACAGTCTTATGGGTCAAAACTATGGTAGCAATATTAAAAGAGCCAGTGCCATTACTGTAAAAGATAAAAGAAACCTCAAAGTGGATATAGATATTTCTATCCAATACAAACTCAAACCTAAAAGTGCGCCTGCAACTATTGCAAACTATGGTATGAGCTGGGAAGAGAGTCTTATTAATCCTACCGTAAGAAGTGTAGTAAGAGATGTCCTTGGTCAATATATCGCAGAAGAAACAGCAGAAAAAAGAACTGAGATTAACAACAAGATTAAATCTATGATTGCCAAATCTATTAACTCTCATGATGGACAACCTGTTATACTCGTAGCCGTTGATTTAAGAAATATCAATCTTCCTGAAAATGTTCAAAATAGTATTAATGATGTACAGATGGCAGAGCAACAAAAAAGAAGAGCCACTATTGATGCCCAAAAAAGAGCAGAAGAAGCTTCTGGTATCGCTGAGAAGAACCGTATCGAAGCACAAGGTGCAGCAGATAAAATCCGTATCGAAGCAGAAGAACAAGCCAAAGCCAATAAACTTATCTCTGATTCATTGACTCCTGCGTTGATTCAACTCGAACAAATCAAAGTACAAGGGAAATTTAACGAAGCCCTTAAGGTCAATAAAAATGCACAAATTTTCTTAACCCCTGGTGGAGCAGTACCAAATATTTGGGTAGATACCAAAGGAAAACAACAACAACGGTTGATGGGACAACAATAAGCTCATGAAAATAGACTGGAATAAAAACCCTCTTATCCCTGCGATAGCACAAGACTTTGAAACCAATGAAGTCTTGATGTTAGCCTATATGAATGAAGAAGCCTATACCCTTACCCTAGAGACTGGCTATGCACATTACTTTAGTCGGAGTAAACAACGTATCTGGAAAAAGGGCGAAAGCTCTGGACATACGCAAGAAGTAAAAGACATGCTTCTTGATTGTGATGCTGATACCCTGATACTCAAAATCTATCAAAATGGTGTGGCGTGTCATACAGGGACAAAGAGTTGTTTCTTTACCTCTGTAATGCAAGAAAAGCGTGTATTAGAACCCCAAATAGATACCGATGCTCTTTATAGTGTGGTTGATACGCTTTATCATACGATACTAGAGCGAAAAAATGCCTCTAAAGAAGCCAAATCATGGACAAAAAAACTACTTGATGATAAAGCACTACTACTAAGTAAAATTCGTGAAGAAGCTGATGAAGTCTGTGTAGCAATAGAAAAAGAGAGTGATGAGCAGGTAATCTATGAAAGTGCTGATTTACTCTACCATACCCTCGTAGGCTTAGGCTACCGTGACATCTCTCCTGATAGAGTCAAGCAAGAGTTAGGAAGACGTTTTGGCATGAGTGGTATTGTAGAAAAAGAAGCAAGAACTACCTAGTAATTCTCTCTTTTTCTATTTATTTTCTAATGCCACATAGGCATGTGTAACACTATTCATTGATTTCAATATATCATTTGATTTTTTATAAATCAAAGAAGGTGTATATTTTGATTTTGATTTTGACATCATCTCAAAGTACATAAAAGCACGTTTAACCTTTTTGAGTTCTTTGTTGATTTCGTCTGTATTAATCTCTGTTTGTTCCAACTTTACAAGAGAAGTTTTAAACTCATCCATTGACTTTTGTAGTTTAGCTTCAAATAGTGGGTCATCAATCCCCCAAACTTTAAGCATATATAAACTTGCCATACGCTGAGAAAGCATACGTTGTTTACCAGACATATTGACTACTTTAGCAGATGATTTGCCTGATTCTTTTGCAAATGCCTGTGTGGCTGTATCAGAAGCCTTCAATAATGTATCTAAAGACTTTTGAAGACCTGCTACTTTTTCCTTGCTAGGGGTTTCTTTGAGCGTTTGAAGAATAGGAGTCCAAAGAGATTGTACCACAGTAAGACTCTCTTTAGTTTGTGCTGTTTGTGCTTGAAGTACTAATGCATTTAAATGCTCTTCAAACTCCTTTTCAAGCGTAATGAGTTTTTTTGATGGATTACCAAACTGATTATTCATGCCAACCATAGTATAATTTTTTAGCATATTTTGGGTAAACATTCTTTGTTTTCCTGCGATATCTACAGCATGAGAAGCTGATGTTATCTCAAAGGCCCAAAGAGGTACCTGTAGTACTAAAAGAAAAATACTATTTTTAAGTATTATATTTTTAACTATTCTATTTCTAGGTTTCATTTTCATCCTTTATATATAGTATAATCTTTTCTATCTTACATATAAATAAAAATTACTTTATATTTCCTCTACTCATTTTCTTGTTCTATACTATTTTCTTCTTGTGGGGAAAGGGCTAGGTCACGGATATTTTTTTGGATAGTAATAGAAGCAAAAAGACTTAATACAAATGACATGAGATAAAATCCTTTTTCACTTGCTAACATTTGACTGTTCCATATACCAATCGCCAAAAGTAAGCTACTTATCATCAAAGAAAACCAAGAAAGCCCATAATAGATATTAGTTACTGTTATACCTGCTAGTCTATCTCTCACATTCTTTTGTAAAGAAATAGCAGAAAAAAGACCATAAAGTAACACCGTAAAATAATACCCCTTTTCATTGAGTTCCAAATTAGAGTTCCAAAGACCAATAAGATAGGCACTCATACCGATGAGTAAAGACACCCAAGATGCCCCGATAAAAGCACCTGTAGGTTTTTGACATTTACTATGTAGTTGTGTTTGAGACATGTTATTTTCCTTTTTATATAAATAATTTATGTAAATAATTTTTGTTCTTCTTCTTTTTTGAAGAAAGTAAAGTACGTCCACAGTATAGTACCATAAACAAAGATAGACATCATGACGACACCCACAGTCACGACCTCAAAAAACTCTTTATGCTCAAAACTATTGGGTATCATGTGTACCAAGATGATAGACAATGCCCCTTTCATCCCAGAGAAAGTAAGGATAAACCAACCCTCTATGCCAACAGGGGCTATATGCTTTATCTTATCGCCAATAAAAGCAAATTTTGCCATAGAAACTGCACGGATTAAGGTAGTGATAGTAAACATGATGAGTATCTCACTCTTATACTGCCATAGCTTCTCAAAGTTTACCATCTCTGCTAAAACAAAAAATATCATAACAGCTGCAATATAGCCAAACTCTTTTGCCATTTCGTAGATGTATTCTAAGCGTTCAGTAGTCGTTGATTTGATAGTGGATAAGCGTAATTTACGCATAAATCCCTTAGTCTTTTTGGCATGATTCTCCTCTAGTACAATATTATCACTGTCTATCCATGCGTTGGTAGCGATGATAGCTACAATGAGTGTCAAGATACCTGAAACATGCATCTCTTCTGCTATCACATAGGCTAGATACGCTTCTATCACAAAAGCAAAAAATTCACTTCTTTTGTCTGAAAAAAGTTTCATAAGCATATAAAAGACAAATCCTATCACAAGCCCTATACCAATACTCACGACAAAGACACGTAAGGCATCAAACATGGCACTTCCTGCCTCTATCTCTCCACTCATCATCCATGGTAACCCTATAAAGAAAAATGCGATAACAGCCGTAGCATCATTGCCTAAAGATTCCCCCTCGATGAGTACTTTTAGATGGTGGCTAATCCCTTGAAACCTAGAGAGAATAGACTGTACACTCACAGCATCTGTAGCCATATTGATAGCAAAGAGTGATACATACGCACCCATTGTTAATCCTTCAAATATCCCTAAGTAGTACATACTAGCACCCACGGTAATAGACAAAGAGACAGCAACAACTGCTAGATAAAAAATATCCCATTTATACTTTTTGATGTCTAAAAAATGCAAATGTAAGGCATCACCCATAAAAATAAGTGGGATACAAAAAAGTATAATGGCATCAAAATGCTGTTTTAAGTCAATGGGAACTGCCATCGGTACATAGGTATAAATCGTATAAGACCCGATAAGCAATATAAAAACCGAAGGGATTTTGAGTTTAAAAGCAAGGGCATCGGAAAAGACAACCAATCCTAATATCGTAATAAGTATAATCTCTGGTGCAAAACTGTGCATGCTATTCTCCTAAAATAATGTACCACTATCCTCTGATACTGGGGTAAGAGGGACTTTTCTTTCTGGGTGTAAATTGGTGTCTTTTTTGTCTTTTTTACCTGAATGGTTGTCAATATCAATCGTAGATGCCATCTCCAAAGAAGACCCTTCAGGGGCTACATCTTCAACGATATTTATCTCTTCTTCTAAGAGTGAGTTATACTGATTGGCATGTTTTTTATGGGCATTAGGCAGAGGTGAAATTTGGGTATAAAATTCTGATTTACCTTCATACCTTCCTTTAAACACACCCTCTGGTATATCAAAATTACGTTTTGTCTCAGGATAAAGTTTTAAAAGTTTTTTATAATAATAAGCAAAAGCAGGTGCAGCTATCGCTCCTCCTGTTGCTCCACGACCGATTGGCTTATTGTTGTCTCTACCAAACCATACAATCGTCTCTATCGTAGGAGAATAGCCACAAAACCATGCATCAACGTTGTTATTGGTAGTACCTGTTTTTCCTGCTAATTCTATGCCCTTGACTTGTGCATTACGTCCTGTACCACGCTTGACCACATCCATCAACACATCGGTCATAAGGTAGGCTTGTTCTGCTGTGGTGAAGTCACTTATCTCTTTGAGACGTGTTTCAAATATTACAGCACCCTCTTTGGAGACAATCTTACTCACAAGTCTAGGCTCTATCATGTGTCCTTTATTGGCAAATACAGAAAATATCTGTGCCATCTTTAGAGGACTAAGCCCTAGATTTCCCAAGGCTATAGACATATCTCTAGGGATATGAGGCACATCCAAAAACGCCAATCTTTTGCGTATTGTACTTACACCCAAATCAGATACAAGATTAATCGTAGCTAAGTTACGTGAATGTACCAATGCTTCTCTAAAAGAGATAAATCCCTTAAAGTCATGTTCATAATTCTTAGGTGACCATATCTTAGGTTTGCCTTTATAATAGTACTGAAAGGTTCGTGCCAAATCAGTCAAAGGAGAGGCAGGGTTATACCCCATATCCAATGCCGTCTGATAGATAAAAGGCTTAAACGCAGACCCTGGTTGACGCTCTGATTGTGTTACACGGTTAAAATTGGACTTTTTATAGTCCGTACTTCCTACCATCGCCAATATATCTCCTGTACTGCTCTCTACAGCGACAAAGGCTACATTTAGCGTAGACTTTTTGGCATTTTCTTTGTATTTTTTGAGGGCTTTTGTATAGGCAAATTTTACGGCATCTTTGGCGATAGACTGTTGTTGCATATCGATAGTGGTGTATATTTTATATCCACCTGTACGAATATCGCCTAATTTTCCCTTAAAACGTCTCAATACTTCATCAATAATCTCTGGAGCTATATTTTGTGTCAATGATGTTTTATAAACTTTAGGGGATTCTTTTACAGCTTTAAGGTAATCACTTTGTGTAATCCATCCTATACTTTTCATACGATAGAGTACATTATTGGCACGATTTAAAGCACGTTTATAGTGTTTTAGAGGATTATAATAGCTAGGAGCATTGGGTAGTCCTACCAATATAGCCATCTCTTTATGTGTCAATTCATGCATCTCTTTATGAAAGTATCCATTGGATGCTGTCTTAACACCAAAATAGTTATTACCATACGATATTTCATTGACATAGCGTTCAAGAATCTCTTCTTTACTTAGCTCATGTTCTATTTTGAGTGCTAAAATGGCTTCTTTTATCTTACGTGCTAGTTTTTTCTCATTAGAGAGGACTTTATTTTTGATGAGTTGTTGAGTGAGTGTACTTCCACCCTCTACAAAACTACCTGCTTGTATATCTTTGACAATCGCTCTAATAATCGCATCAAGATTCACCCCATTATGTTCAAAAAATCGTGTATCTTCCATCGCCACAAGACCCTCTACAAAAAACCCTGGTATCTCATCGTAACGTGCATACAAACGATGCTGTTTTTTAAAAACATAGGCAAGTTTTTCACCATTTCTATCATAGATAATAGAAGAAGTATCAGGCTTATAATGGATAAGTTTATCTGCATCCAAAGAGATTTCTTCATAAGCATAGATAAATGAAGCTGTCAATGCCACAGCAAAAAGCATCGCTAAAATAATAGAACCTTTTATCAAACTATTGAACACAAGAAACCTTTGAAGTTATATAGATACTATTTTAGCGTATAATCCTAATACTTTAGCATATCCTTTAAATATCGCTATCTTAAAAGATACGCTAAGAGATAAATCTGTCTATTTTCATCTTGGCTCTATCTACTAAAAATTATAGCTTACTAAAACTCTAAAATTATTACTATTAAAGTCTTGACTACGTGCATCTTCTTTATTTTCCTCCATTACATAAATAGCACCCAAGGTCACATCATCATTAGGAGTGTATTCTACAGCAATATTTTGTTCTACAATATGTGCTTTAACTCCTAAAGAATTTTTATCCCCACTAAAATCACCATAAGCATAAAGTACATTAAAATCAGATACTTCATAACTTAAGCCAAATACCAATGAAGTAGCATCTCTGTCTTCAGTTATTTCATCTATAATCATCGTATCCATATTTGTAAAAAGCGTACCTCCACCATATCCACTAAAACTATGTTTTCCATTTTTCTTTTTGGATCTGTTGTATGCCATATTGATACCCAAATTAGAGACGATAAGCTCTGCCCTCACACCATATATATCTGCTTGGACATTGCTACTGTCTAACGTATCTTGTCTTAAATATTGTACCCCTATATCTAAAGCGATGTCCTCATGTAGACTAAAGTGTCCAGTCACATCCAAATAGATACTATTATTTCCATTTTCATCAGCTCCTGCTTCACTATCATGCATTGAAGCATTTGAGATATTATAGTACCAAGCATTTGCATCTACCCTATCTGTAGCATACGAAATACCTACAAAACTTACACCATTATCCCCTAGATTTGTCCACGCATCATCAAGACCAGCATCAGCACCTTGCCATCTTAGTAAATGACCTGCCATGAGAGAAAAATTATCTATTTTAACTGACGCTGTATATGCTTCAAATGTATTAGAAATCATTCTAACATCATCACTATCTGCCAATGGGGTATCTAGTCCCTGCCGACCTACTCTAAGGGTTAATCCTTGATATACATAATTGAGATAAGCTTCTGTTATCTCTGTATAATGATGATTACTTCCAGACAATCTATCATTATGTCCTTCTCCATTACCACGGATAAACCCTACATCATACGTAGTTGCCAAACCCATAGCCATATTAAAACCATTCAATATCGCCGATTCATATTTGAGTTGTCCTCCAATAGCCATAGCAAATACATCCGTAGCATTGTCATAGGCTATATTTGAGTAAATAGACCTTACTTGCCCTGTTACTTTCCCCTTCGTAAACATATCCTCAACATTATCAACAACTAAAAGTTCTCTTAGTTTTGTATCTGATACACTTCGTATCGCATCTCTAGCAGAAGGTAGTCTCTCTCTTTTTTCATCTTCAACCCCATACGCTATAGACCCTAAAACCATAACCCACACCAAACTAAAATTAATGACTCTTTTCATTTCTATCCTTGTAACATAAAATCAATACGCGTATTATTACCAATATATTCTTAAATGATTATTAATTTGGTAGTCATTATCAATATCATTATATACACTAAATTATACTCTTTCAAGTATAAAATATGTGACATATCTTTAGTATTAGAGATTACTTTGAAGTTTATCCTCAACTTAGTATATTTTTAATAAATATACTAAGTGATTAATGGATAAGGAATGGGATTACATCGTTTATTTTACAGTTTCTTGTATGGTTTCAGTATCTGTAATAGATTTTTCTATTTTCTTATCTGAAGCAATTACTTGTTCATCACTTTGTGAATTTTGCACAGGTGTTGTATTTACCTGATTTTGATTTTGTATCACTTGATTTTGACTTATTTGACGATTATATTGTGGTTTTTGTATCTGATTTTGATTCACTTGACCTTGGCTTTGGTTCATCTGACGATTATATTGTGGGGGTTGCATCTGATTTTGATTCACTTGACCTTGATTTTGATTCGTCTGACGATTATATTGTGGGGGTTGCATCTGATTTTGATTCACTTGACCTTGGCTTTGGTTCGTCTGACGATTATATTGTGGGTTTTGCATCTGATTTTGATTCATTTGACCTTGATTTTGATTCGTCTGACGATTATATTGTGGGTTTTGCATCTGATTCTGATTCATCTGACGATTATATTGTTGGTTTTGCATCTGATTCTGATTCATCTGACCTTGATTTTGGTTCATCTGACGATTATATTGTGAATTTTGCATCTGATTTTGATTCATCTGATTATTCTGCCCCAAATGTTTAATTTTCAAAAGATTAATTGCTTCCTCAATATTTTTATTATTTAATTCTGTAGCTGTACTAATAAGCAGATACTCTTCTTCAAAGTCTAATGTAGTATGGTTCTGAAACCCTTTTGCCTTTTTATAATCTGAGATACAACGGCGAGTTCCTTTTCCTATCAACCCATCTATTTCTGTGAAATAAAAACCATGAATCTTTAATGATGTTTGTATTTTTTTACCTTTTGATTTTTTATCAGATTTTTGCGATACAAGACAAGTATCAAAAATAAAAAGAGTATGTAAATAAAGAAGAGAATCTTTTATTGATGGGTTTAATGATGATGTATTACTAATATTATAAGCGATATTCATTGCTTTAATAGCAGACCTTGTTTCATATGAGTTAATTAATCCATCAATCTTTCCACGATAAAATCCTAAACTTGCTAAACTTTTTTGTATTTTCATTTCAGGGGAAAGAGAAACACTAACAGGTATTGGAGTTTTCTTTTTTCTTTTTCTTTTTTTTCGAGATTTTCTTTTATGGGTTTTTTTAGAACTACCATAATATATTTCATCTCCTAAGCGTGAACCAAGAGCATTTCCTACTTGACCCACAACACTATAAACAACTTGATCTAAAATAGATGCCTGAACAGATATACTATTTATAAAACACACGGTAAATGGAATAATAAATATTTTTTTCAACACGATATAACTCCTTTAAATTTTATCTATAATATCTATTATCATAATATCCACGATCGTAATATGAGTTATTATAATTATGTGCAGGTGGTTTACCTACATGCTCATTTGTGGGGATACAACCTGTTAGTAGTATGGATGTAAGCATTAACAGTGCTAAGACAATGTATTTTATTTTATACTTTTGCATTATATTTTCCTTTCAATAAATGATTATAAACTATTTATCATCTGCTTAATTGCATATTTTATTCTTTGTTTTAGTAAGTCAATAGGTAAACCTTTTGCCTCAGCCTCAGCCGTTGATTTGTGCAGGACAACACCTGTTTTGGAATCAATCAACACAAGTGCCATTGCAGATTCAGGAGTAGAGGTGTTGTTTTTTATTGTAGATTTTTCTGAACCAGCAGAATAAGCAACTAAAAAATCAGGATTAGACCTAACTAAAACTTTACCTTTCTTTGCTAATTCTTCATGAATAATTTTTCTTATTTCTATATCTAAGTTTATTTTCTTAGATGTTTTAGAGCTATTTACATCATGTAAAATACCACTTTCTTCTAATATTTTATAGGTTTTATAGCCCTCTAAATTTATTTTATTATTTTTAACATTTTTTATTTGGATATCTTTTATCTCTACGGCATTCACGCTGACTCCTAAGAGCAAAAAGAATACTATTAAACTTATTGTTTTTTTCATTACTTTTTTCCTTTTTTAGTATAAATATAGATTATTATATCTGATTTTTTTAATTATATATCTTAATATAACTATAAATAATTCAAGATTTTAAGTATTTGTCTAGTCTTATTACAGTGTACCCATAAAATTATATTTAAATTTTCATTTATGACTACCTTTTTTAAACTAATATTCTGATGCATTATGCTTGATAAGTGCTAAAACATGGCGTATTTTGCTTAGGGGTATCTCTACATTTAATATCACACGCATGATAGGGGTGCTTACCGTAGGCTGTCGTATCGCACCGACTAAGTAGCCTTGTTCCATGAGTCCTTCTTGTACCAGTTGAGTATGTTCATTGTTTGGCATCTCCATTGGCACAATAAGACTATAACACTCTACACCTAATTCTTGGCGTACGAGCATTTGTCTTTCCAAAATCTTTTGACTATACTCGGTGGCATGTTTACTAATATGCTTCATATTGACATACGCCAATGCCGTATCAAACACCGAAGGAGCTGTAGAATAGATGATAGGCTTTGCACGATTGACCAAAAAGGTAATGATATGCTCTGAAGCCAAAATATATGCCCCATAAGAGCCATAGGCTTTGCCCAAAGTTCCCATCTTGATATGACGCTCATTGATAGTGATACCATAGTACTCAAAAATACCCAAAAGATTTAAGCCCAAGACCCCTGCTGAATGGGCTTCATCTACTATCATCAAGGCTTCTACTTCATCGGCTAAGGTAAATATCTCTTTCTTACACAAATCACCACCCATAGAATAGACACCCTCCACAGCGATAATCTGTCGTTTAGCAGGATAGGCTTCTAGTTTTTCTCTCAAATCTTCTACATCATTGTGCCTAAAAGTCACCACCCTATCGCCCAAAAGCTGTGAAGCCATCACACCCGAAGCGTGGTACGATTCATCCATAAAAAGCATATCCCCTTTACGAACCAAAGCCTCAATCAAAGCCATATTAGCCAAAAATCCAGACCCCACCACAAGCCCCTCTTCAAAACCATGTTCTGTTGCCATTTCACGCTCAAAGATACGATGGATAGGATGATAACCATTGACCAACATAGAAGCCTTAGGACTCTTAATCGTATATTCATCCATCAATTTTACAGCTTTTTTAAATTGCTTTTTATTACGAGACAATCCCAAATAATCATTAGAAGCCAAATCATCCAAAGTGACATCAAAAACCTTTCTCTCTCTAAATCGCCCTGCTTTTTTGAGTGCTTTTAGTTCATTTTCATACATTATTTTCTACCTTTAAATATCTCTTAGCTTATTATAGCGAAGCTTATGTTAGTATATTTATCATATGTGACTTATTATAAGAGGTAAGATATGATAAACCAAATAAAAGCAGTCTTTAAAACAAAGCTAAAACTACTGTCTTTTAGGATAGAGTGATATAATCATCTATTGAATTTATGCCTAGGTTGAAAAATATGCAACTACATCCAACTCTCAAATATCGTTCTGACATCGATGGTCTTCGTGCTATTGCTGTACTGAGTGTTATACTCTTTCATATTAATGCACAGTGGATGCCTGGAGGATTTCTTGGTGTTGATATCTTCTTTGTAATTTCGGGATACTTAATTACTCTTATTTTGACAAAAGAAGTGGATGAAACACATAAAATTAATATTAGTAATTTTTATAAGCGTCGTATCAAACGTATTATTCCTGCTTTGCTATTTGTACTCATCCCTACATTTCTTGTGGGACTGTTCTTTTTAATACCAACGGATCTTTTGGCATTATCTAAGTCTATGATATGGGCATTTTTTTCAACAGCTAATATCTATTTCTTTTCATCAGTTGACACAGGATATTTTTCTTTAGGAAGTAATGAACTCCCTTTATTGCATTTATGGTCACTCGGTGTAGAAGAACAGTTTTATATTCTTTGGCCCTTTGTAGTACTTATTCTTTTAAAATATGTTCATACTCTAAGAAATCGTATACTATTTCCAAGTATTTTATTTATAGGTTCTTTAGTATGGGCTCATTTAATTATTGATTCAAATCATTCTTTTGCTTACTATATGCTTCCTACGCGTACTTGGGAGCTTTTGGCTGGAGCGATTATAGCCCTTTTGGTACACTCTGGATTTAGGGTAAAAGGTTTTATAAATGAAATTATGGCAGTCATTGGACTCGTTCTCATTGTACTTAGTTTTATATTTGTATCTGAATCTGATTCTGTTCCTGGACTAGGAGCAGTCCCTGTCATTATTGGAGCATCACTTTTAATTTTATCTGGTACTATGTATCAAACTTTTATAGGTCGAATACTCTCTATAAAGATATTTGTAGCTATTGGACTTATCTCATACTCTGCGTATCTTTGGCATTGGCCAATTCTTGCATATTTACGCTATGCATTTGTAGAAATAGATATTAGTATTGCCATAGCTGTCATTATATTTACATTTATCATGGCTACAATAAGTTATTTTTTTATAGAAACACCTTTACGAAAAAATAATATGAGTAGCAAAAAGGTAGCTATTTTGTATTTTATTCTTCCTGCTATTTTAATTTCAGGAATGTCGATATTCACCATTAAAGCCATAGAGAGTAAGAGTC
This sequence comes from Sulfurovum sp., assembly GCA_027062365.1. Taxonomy (GTDB): domain Bacteria; phylum Campylobacterota; class Campylobacteria; order Campylobacterales; family Sulfurovaceae; genus Sulfurovum. The sequence goes on along the minus strand of JAMOTK010000073.1, from coordinate 28,701 downwards.
AATGGGTCTTTCCTTGGGAAGAATTTACTAAATTTAAGTCTGATATACAATCTGCAGACCGTTATGAGCATAATTGTCAATATAGAAGATTTGTAGCAGAATCCATTTATAATGAGGAGCGTTGTGCCTATCCTGAAGGTACCAAACATACTCAAGCTTTTTTAATAGGAGACTCCAATGCTGGACATTATCTTGGGATGCTAAGAGTCTTTGCAGATAAGTATGGATTTAGTTTACAAAACACAACTATAAGTGCTTGTCCTATAGTTAAAAATAACACTTTTGACTGGGTAGGACCTGTACATAAAGTAGGATGTTCTGTTTACTGTGCTTCTGTTTTTGAAGAGGCAAAAAAATATGATACTGTCATAGTTGGGGGAATATGGTCTGAATATTATAAACAAAAAGGATTTCAAAAGGGATTAGAAAAGAGTATTAAATATTTGGCTAAGAATGTAAAACATATTATATTACTTGCACAAGTACCTATATTTAAAAATTATAATTTTAAATGTGCTATGAGAAGAATACGCATTAAAAATATTGATTGTGCGACGCATTTTAATCATAAATTACAAGATAATATCTCAAATGAATTTCTTTATAATATAGCAAAAAAATATACTAATGTTGAATACTTTTCAATACAACAACAACTCTGTAGTACTAAAGGGTGTTCACCTTATATTGGTGATGAACCAGTATATTATAATGCACACCATCTTAGCCTAAAAGGCTCAGCAATTATAGGATTAAAAATGATAGAAAACAATGATAGTATGCTAAATGTTTTTAATCATTTATCTGATGCACCTGTTAGATAATTAACTTCCCATGTAATATTTTTTAACTTGTCAAGTTGACCAGTTCGGATACGAGATATTTCATATTTGGGAAGACTAATAGCAAGGAGACATTGTCCATTAATTTTAATTCCATGACGATAAAATTTAAAGTCCCAATTTTGAAATGGATATACTTTTTTTCCATTACTATAAGTATTAGGATTTTTAGGATAAATTCGTAAAAAAAACTGTCTATTTTTATCCTCTTCACTACAATTATTTTTTTGATAAAAGAGTATATTTTCACTAACCATTATATCATAATCACTGCGAATATCTACTTTTTTAGGCATTTTTTTGAGAAGGGTTTTCTTCTTTATGATAGAATTTATTTCTCTCGAATCTAGAAATAAAAATACATTATTTTGATAAGTTATCATAGATTTTTTAGATGGATAATCCTCAATATGTTTATAATGATTTGAAATATATTCTTTGGCTTGAAGTATCTCTTTTTCATTTAATTGTGTAAACTTTAAATCAGTGAAATATTCAAATATTTTGTATTTTGCCCACTTATGATTAAAAGGTTGTTGCCATTGCATACTCCAACCTTTTACATTAAATTTCTTGTGACCTACAATATGAAAGTGAATAGGCTCAGTACTGTCTATATCACTTAACCTAATTCTTTCAACAATAGTATTAGCCCTTCTAATATCTGCCTCTGTTTGTCTTGTACACGCATCAAAAAAGATAGTAATATAATAGATACTTACGATAATAATTAAAAATGATAATAATTTGGAGAATATTTGTAATTTTTTATTTAAAGTCATTGTTTGTAAGATAAAAAATCCAGACAATGCTATACCAAAACTAAAATGAGCTCTTGTAGGGATTTCAACTCCTAATATAAGTGGTAAATTTAAAAGTATAGGTACAAGCAACATAAGTATCAAAAAAAGAAGTATTTTTGTAATTTTTAATTTCCATGTAAACTTTTGTAATAGAACGGATAAACTCACAGAGAGAAGGGTCAAAAAAGCCATAGATAGATAGAATATCTCAAATATATGTTGAAAATAGTTAAATTTTATAAAGTATTTTAAGTCATAGCTATGTTTAATTTGTTCCCAATAAAAGGAAATATAGTGTAGGCTATCTGCTGTAGATAGCCTATGTTTTTCAGGTAAGTCATAATAGTCTAAAAAAAATCCATTAATATATTGTGAGAGTATATAGGCAAATAAAATAAGTAATCCTATAAAAAAACTTTTAACAAAAGCTTTAATGATACTGTTAAAATTTTGACTTTTAACTAACGCAATACTAATATAAAATACCAAAAGAAGAAGTAGCATTTGTATGATAGTTTGGTAGTTGGAAATAGAAAATATTAAGAATATAAACCCAATACTTTTCATTAGTATTTTTGAATAAGAAATCATTAAAAATCCTATCATTCCTAAAAGAAGTGTTATCCATGTTGTAATATTAGTGCTAAAGTATAAATTATGTGCAAACATTGGGCTTACTGCAAAGAGTAATGTTGATATTGTGATATGAAATGTATTGGAAAGCTTTAAATACCTAGCAATCAAATATCCCATTAGTGTAAATGAAAAGATACCTATGAGACCATGAAGATAAGGTAATATCTGTAGTGCTTCCACAAAAATATATTTATTAAGTAAGGCTTGACCCCATCGAGCAGAATAACTAATAAGCATATTGGTATTTGTATCACCATAAAATCTCATAAAATCATCAGCTGGTAAGGCATAGAAAAAAAGCTTTTGTCCATAAATAAGTATATTTATAGCAAAGAGGATAAAAATAAATTGAATATTTTCTTGTTTTTGCATATTTATGACTCCTGAAATGTCCAAAATTTGTGTATAGAAAAGGTAATAAATGGCATAATAATAATAATAATGATAGTTTTAATATAGTCATTGTAATAAAAAACATTAGAGATAAACATAGAAATAATCAATGCAAAGAATTGAACAATAAAATACTTAAAAGCTTTGTTAATAGCTATAATATGTCCAAAAACAAAAGTAGATTGCATAGAGTATGAAAATATATAAGCAATAAAAAATGCAATAATATTTGATAAATAAATAGATGTATGTAAAAAGTAAATAAAAAGTGAGGATATAGTAAAGTGTATAAGTGTAGAGATACCTCCTATTATTGCATAGCGAAAAAGTTTAGTATTTATTATTGCTTTTATATATTTATAAAAGTATTGCAATAGCATTAATACTCATTTTCCAAGATATAGATAGGTCTTCTTTTTGTCTCTATATATATACGACCGATATATTCACCTAGTATGCCAATACCTATGAGTTGTATACCACCTAAAAATAAAATCATTGTAATGGTCGAAACATAACCAGGAATAATAATACCATAAAAAAATGTCTCTAGTATTAATATAAAGGCAAGAAGAAAAGAAAAGAAAGAGATAATAATCCCAATATAAAGTGATACTCGTAAAGGTAATGTACTAAAACTTGTAATTCCATCTATTGCAAAGTTCCATAGTTTCCATTGATTAAAACTACTATCTCCTGCACACCTTTCATTTTGATGATATTCAACAGAAATACTTTTAAACCCTACCCAAGAAAATAGACCTTTCATAAAGCGTTGGTTTTCGGGGAGAAGATTAAGGGCATTGACGACCTTTTTGTCCATAAGTCTAAAATCACCTACATCTTTAGGAATAGAGATATTAGATACTTTATTGTAAAAATGATAAAAATATTTTGCAGTTATTTTCTTTAATCGACTTTCACCTGTACGAGTGAGGCGTTTACCTACAACTATATCATAGCCATTTTCCCATTCTTTGATAAATTTAATAATAGTTTTGGGAGGATGTTGTAAATCAACATCTATGGGGATAATAGCATCCCCTTTAGCATATTCTAGCCCAGCTGTTAATGCTGCTTCTTTTCCAAAGTTTCGTGCTAAATTTAAAATACGAATATGTTTATATTTCTTTTGGGCTTCTAAAAGTATATTTAAAGTACTATCAATACTTCCATCATTAATAAAAATTATTTCATAATTTTTATTTAAGCCTTTTAAAATAGGTAGAATATTTTCTAAAAATGGATAAATACTATGTTCTTCATTAAAGCAAGGACTTATGATAGATATAAGAGGGGATGTCATATTTTTTCTTTATATTATATTTAAGTATCTTAACATACTTTTAATTACCAACACCTTAGCCAAAAAGCAGAAGCTATTAATAAAAATCTATTAATCAGTTAAATAAAGTTAATTCTGTTAAAATACATTCAATAAAAAAGAGGCTATACTATGTCAAAAAACATACTTAATTTTCGTTGGGATATACAAGGGTTACGTGCAATTTCTGTACTTTTTGTAGTTATTTTTCATATTAATCCATCAATATTACCTGGAGGATACCTTGGTGTAGATATATTCTTTGTTATTTCAGGGTATTTAATTTTAGGCTTTATATGGAAGGAATTGGGGCAAAACAACTTTTCACTTACAGAGTTTTATATTAAACGGATTTATCGTCTTGCTCCTGCATTATTCTCTATGGTATTTATCACAACTATTGTAGGTTATTTTATTTTATTACCAAATGAAGGCATGAGATATATTCACAGTCTTTTTTCTACACTTTTTTACTTTTCTAATTTCTATTTTTATTCACAAGCAGATTACTTCAATACTGCTATGGAATTTGAACCTTTACTTCATACTTGGTCTTTATCAGTAGAAGAGCAGTTTTATATGCTATTTCCTATTATTCTTTTACTTATTTATAAAATAAAAAAAGAAAATATTTTATATATTTTATTATTATTAGGCTTCATATCTTTAATTTTGAGTGAACTATATATCTATTATGACTACAATGCATTTGCATTTTTTTCATCCCCTACAAGATTTTTTCAATTTATTATTGGGGGTCTTGTCTCCATCGGAGTACAAAGTAATACACTTAATAGAACATGGAATGATATACTAAGTCTATTAGGTTTGAGTATTATAGGCATAACCGTGTATCTCTATACTGCACATACCCCATTTCCAGGGATAAATGCACTATGGACTTCTATTGGTACAGTACTGATACTCTATTCTGGGTCTAAAGGGAGATATACTAGTATATTCTTATCCAACGCATTGTTCCGATGGATTGGAAATGCTTCTTATTCTATTTACTTATGGCATTGGCCGTTAATTGTCTATTATAAATTAAAAGTAAGTCCTACTTTAAGTATATTTGAACAAATATCACTCTTTCTTCTCTCTATTCTACTTGGCTATTTAAGCTGGAGATATATAGAAGAAAAGATGAGAAAAGGATACTTAACACAATTTAATGTCTTTTATCTGCATGTGATAGTAAGTATTATATTTTCTATACTAGCCTATTATATCTTTAGTATATTTCAAATTCAAAATACTGTATATAAAGAAAAAGTGAGTGACTATATATCTTATGACCGTACAAAGCAGTTTCGTTCAGGTATATGTTTTTTAACCTCTACAGATACTTATGAACACTCTTATAACAAAGATATATGTGTTGTACCCGAAAAGGAGAAAAGAAATTATTTACTCATAGGAGATAGTCATGCATCACATTATTATAGAGCTATGGCATCATTATTAAAAGAAAATGAAACACTTACAGAAGTAACTGCGGCTGGGTGTCTACCAATACTTAATTCTGATTGGGGGAATAAAGAATGTATTAAATTACATACATGGGCAAGAGATGAATTGATTAAAAAAGAACATTTTGACGTTATTATTATTTCACTTTCTAATTTACATCAGACAAACAATAAAGCCATTAAAAAAACAGTTGAATATATCTTACAATATACAGATAAAGTTATCTTTTTAGGTCGGACTATGAGATACAAACAATCTCTTCCTAGATTATTACTAAATTTACCAAAAGGAGAAGATAGCACATTACTTCACCAAAAAGCTGGAGACTATGAATATACTTTGAATATGGATAAAACCATGAAAAAGGCCCTAGATATAGAGAGAATGGAATATATCTCTACCCTTGAACTGATGTGTACAAAAGAAAAATCATGCCGAACACTGACACCTGAAGGTATTCCCATGTATTTTGATAAAGACCACTTAACAGAAAATGGTGCACTCTATCTTCTCAAACAGATAGAAGATAGACTTTTTGATAGACAATAGTTTTAGGAATTTGAAATAATCTCTTTCCAAACATCCAAAGCCAAACTATCAGGGAGAAGTACATCATCAAAATGAATTTTTTCTCCCTCTTTGATGTCCCTTTTGAGGGTGGCATTGGAAAGTAGTCCTATCGGTATATGAGAGGGATGATTTGCAATTTTAATCGCTGTACCACGTACCATAAAACTTCCTATACCCTTCTCAATTACTTCACCTGCTTTTAAATCATGTTTAGCAACACCTGCTACAGAAAATTTAGGAGCATTACTATTATCTAGCAGTACACCTCCACCACTAAGGACGCGTTTAATCGTTTTAATAATTTCCAAGTGACAAAGATGATAAGTACGCTCCAAGACATAATAAGGGCCTTGACCCAATTTATAATAACTTAAAGCATCTTCTTGGTCTTCGTCATGCTCTACAATCAAAAAGACCCCAGCAGGTAGCGTAGAAGAGAGTACATAATCACTCACAGCAAACCCCAATGCTTTGGCTTTGTCTGCTAAAATCGTCCCACCTTCAAGCATATCATCATTAGGAAGCTTTACTAAGCCCTCTTGAATTAGCCCTGCTCCCAAGCCATTGGCAACCAAAACTTGTTCTATAGAGACTTTTGTACCATCGGTAAAAGAGGTTACCATCTCTAGGCTAAGATTGGATTTATCTCCCCAATAGGTCATATCTTCTTTTGTTGGGTTTTCGTTGAGAAAGCCTTTGATATTGGCATACACCACGGGCCGAAATCCCATAGCAATCGCCTCTTCATGCAATATCGCTTGAACCCCTGGTTGGTCTCCCTCTGCTTCTGTGACCAAACCTTTATCCACAAAATATGAGCCAGTTGTTACATGAAATTCTGAATTCATCGTTACGACTGGAATAGAGGCTTTGACAATTTTATCAATCGTATCGGTAGCATAAATTGCATCGCCACTACACTCCACAATTAAATCTGATGTCTTGATTAAGTCCTCTAAGCTATTTGTCAAAAGACTATTTTGTGCAAAATTATCGCGTTTATCAATGTCTGAACGCGTTAAAATATAGGAAATATCATAGGCATCATGTTGCGTCAGCAGTTTAGCCAAGCCACTAGCAATAAAACCTGAACCAATAATCCCAATCTTAGCACGATAGCCCTCTTGCTTTTTAATCACTTCCAAACATTCTTTTAGGGCTGTTCGCCAATAAGGAATATCCAAAGCAAAGGCTTCTTTTATTTTGCTTTTATCCAAAACACTATAGCGAGGCCTCTTCGCAGGGGTAGGATAGGCTTCGGTGGCAATAGGGTTTACTTGACAGTGAATATGACTCAATTCAAAGATAACTTCTGCAAAATCATACCAAGAACAAGAGCCTTCATTACTATAGTTATAGAGTCCTACCTCATCAGAGCTATAACCTTGTGCTACAATTTCCAAGAGTGATTGTGCCAAATCTCTTGCATAAGTGGGTGTACCCATCTGGTCACAAACGACACTCAGTGATTCTTTAGATTGTCCTAATTTTAGCATGGTTTGCACAAAATTATTCCCAAAACTACTATAAATCCATGAAGTCCGAATAATCAAAGCATTCTTAGGATTTATCTCTCTTATTGCCTCTTCTCCTGCCAATTTAGATTGGGCATATATCCCTTCTGCATTGGTCATATCTTCTTCTTTAAAAGGTGTATGTTTGTTATGATTAAAGACATAATCTGTAGAAAGGTGTATGAGTTGTATATCCTCTTCTTTAGCAATCTCTGCCAAATTTTTGACAGCATCACAATTGACTGCATAGGCTAGGGATTCTTCACTTTCTGCTTTATCTACAGCAGTATAAGCGGCACAATTTAAGATAATATTAATTTTATATGAGTAAATATACTTTTCTAAAGCTTCTTTATCTGTAATATCTAAAGTTTCTCTATCCGTAAAATGAAACACGGTATCTTCTAGTCTATGATTCTTGCTCTCCACCAAAGCATTCAACTCTTGCCCAACTTGCCCTTTTGCCCCTGTAATCAAAATATGTTTAGGCATAAAGGTTCTCCGAAAAATCAAATAAATCGGCATCTTTTAAAAGAGGTTGTTTCATATCTTTTTCTGAGAGCTTAAAGGCTTCGGCTTCTATTTGCCAATCTATTCCTATGGCTTCATCAGAAAAAAGCATTCCTCTGTCATTCTCAGGGGAATAATAATTATCTACCTTATAAGCAAAAATCGTATCATCTTCTAAAACCACAAAGCCATGGGCAAAGCCACGAGGGACAAAAAGTTGCCGTTTATTCTCAGCACTAAGCTCCACAGTCACATGCTCACCAAAGGTAGGACTGCCCTTACGAATATCTACAGCTACATCTAAAACACGCCCTTGAATCACACGCACCAATTTACTCTGAGAAAAGGGTGAGAGTTGATAATGTAATCCTCTTAATACCCCTCGTGAGCTTTTTGATTCATTGTCTTGACAAAAGTTGACTTTAAAGCCTAAAAAATCTTCAAATAAATCTTGACGAAAGGTCTCTACAAAGTATCCTCTCTCATCTCCATGCACCTTAGGGTCAATTATCACTACATCTGCTATCTTTGTTCTTGTAAATTTCATTTTTTTCCTCTAATTATTTTTCTGCGTCATCAATAAACTTGGCAATCACTTTTGACAAGATTGTACTACCTTTATCATTAAGGTGTGTCCTATCTGCAAAATATTCATCTCCTAAACCCTCTTCTTGCAAGACAATAAGCTTTCCATCTACCATAGTAAAAACCTCTCCTACTTTTTTGTCAAAATATGCTATCGCATTTCTAACCTCTTTATTTGTTTCGTATAGCCCTTTTCTATAAGGTTGATGTGCCAAATAAAATTTAATATTTTTTTTATTGGCTCTATCTGCCATTCGTGCCACAGCAGCAAAAGATTGGCTATGCATTACCCCAGGTTGAGGACTTCGCCACCGATGTCCAATAATATCATCACCATAAATATGCAAAGGCACACTTCCCGAACTGTCAAAACCTAAATACTCAAACCTATTACGTTGCTGATGTTTGCCTTCCCAAGCCCTCTGGCGTTCCATACAAAACTTAATATTTCTACATGCTCTAAAAAAGACAAGCCAACTTTTGGCAAAATTAAGTTCATTTCTCATATATTTAATAAGCTTTTTTGTATCAAAATCTTCATACTTTCGTGCATGAGGAAAATCTGAATATTGAGCCGAATATATAATCCGTTTGAGATTGGGAAAAGTATCACTTAAGTGAGTAAGTTGTTCGGCTTGGAGGGTAGTGGCTTCATAGACAGACATATTGATTACCGAATGTATCTTTGTAGATGCCTCTTGCAAGACAGAACCCAAAATATTATTAAGCCCAATAGAAGAGCCAACTATCATCGTATCTACTTTATCCACATCAATATGCTCACGCACAAATTTGAGTTTGGCATCCAAAGAGATACGGTCAGTGATAGGAAGAGGATAATGCTGTGAAAAATAATTGGCATAACCAATCGCAGAGCCTATCATTAAGAATAAGCCTAAAAATAGTAGTTTTAGATAAGTTTTACTTTGCATAGTTCTTCTTTCTTAAAAATTGAAATAGATAAATTCACTCTTTCTATAGAGCATAAATATTGCCGAAAAGCAGAGTAGCGTAAAGAGCATAAAAAAACCATTGGGCTTAAACTTCTCTTTGAGTTGCATGGAATTTGGTAAAGCCAAGACCATGATAAATGCCCCTATAATCCAAGCAAAAACATAAGTCTCATTTGCAAAAATCTTTGACCACTCGCTCAATGTCCATGAAACAGGCATCACCCATTCTCCTAAGAACATTCCTTTTAAAACCTTTATCGCCGAGGCAAAATCATTTGCCCTGAAAAAGACCCATGCGATATTGATAAAATTAAAAGTAATAAACCAAGCGATAAAGCCATACATCTTAAAACCTAGTTGTGACCATAGACGATGAATGACCAATGCCCCACCATGTAACATACCCCAAAAAACAAAAGTCCACCCTGCCCCATGCCAAATCCCTCCTAAAACAAAGGTCGTAAATAGATTTGTATAAGTACGAATAGAGCCCTTTCTATTGCCTCCCAAAGGAATATAAATATAGTCTTTTAGAAAGCGAGAAAGTGTAATATGCCATCGCCTCCAAAAGTCTTGAATATTTCTAGCTTTATAAGGAGAGAAGAAGTTCATAGGAATTTTAATATTAAACAGTAAAGCGATTCCTATCGCCATATCCGTATAGCCTGAAAAATCAAAATAAAGTTGAAAAGTATAAGACAAAGAGGTTACCCAAGCATCTAACATCGTAAGACTCTCTGCTATATCAAATCCTTCTGTAGCCCATATAGCAAAGGTATCAGCAATCATCACTTTCTTAAAAAGCCCAATAGAAAAGATAAATAGCCCCAAAGCGATGTTATAATAATTTTTGACTTTATTTCTAAGCTTAGCAAATTGTGGCATCATCTCAGCATGATGGACAATAGGACCCGCGATGAGTTGAGGGAAAAAAGTCACAAACACAGCATAATTCAAAAAGCTATACGCTTTAGTTTGTTTACGATAACTATCTACGAGATAGGCAATTTGCTGAAAAGTATAAAAAGAGATAGCCAAAGGCAATGCCAAGTCCATCATAGGAATTTCTGTATCTAAGACCCTATTCGTATTGAGAATAAAAAAGTCCATATATTTAAAATAGCCCAATAAGCTTAAGTTAAATACTATGCCCCAAATTAAAAGCATTTTGGATTTTTCTTCATAAACTATCATTTTTTTTGCTATTGTATAATTTACCGTCATAGAAAGTATTATTAAAGGTAAATAAATAATATTCCACCAAGCGTAGAAGAAGAGTGAAGCAAAAACTAAAAATGCTTGACCTGCTATCGTCCAATGCTTTTGATTGAGATAAAAATAAACAAAAAAACTAAAAGGCAAGAAGAAGAATATAAATTCATAGGAGTTAAATAGCAAAGGAAAGCCTCTTTTTGTTAAAATCTTTAATTTTAATTATAGCGATAAGAAGCTTTAACATCTATATAAAATAATATTTATTTGTTATTATTGATATAAAATCAAAGTATTTATTTTAGAACTTATTTTTTGATTTGAAAATTCAAACTTTATCCCATTTTTCAGATATGAAGAAGGTATTGATAGAGAATACTTACTTATACCTTTCTTTATATGACGAATAAAAATATTTTTCTTTGTATAAGATGAATCAGGTTTTGTTTTATAATATACTGTCAATATTGTCCCTTCATCAGATTCTATCTCTAACGCTGCAAGTACATTTTCTGTATCTGATATTATTTTATCTAAAATAATTTTTGTAGTTTTATTTTTTAATATATATATCGCTCTTAAAAAAGATATATCTATCGTTGTAGAAAAAGGATAAATATACTTAATTGGTAAAATTTTATCTACTAAATTCTGAATCTTTTTTTTATCTTCAAGAATATGCTTATCAATCGTATCTTCTGTAACCAAAAATGTATTATCTTGAATACTTTTAATAATATAGTTACCAATATTATAATTAAAATGGCTAGTATCAAACCAATTTAGTTCATTTAAAGACAGCTCATTTAAATTATAAAAATCATGAAAAGGAGTAATTTTTACTATTTCTTGTTTAAATTCAATAATTTTTTCTTGATTATATAATAAATAAGTTTTATAAAAACTAGGGTACATAAAAACCGTTAACGAAATATTATGCTGGTCACAAAGTAATTTAATCTCTTTCAATGCATGAATAGCTTTATCTATTCGATGAGAAGTGCCACTATATCCCAATAAGCTACCTGCACTACTGGTCATTTTTTTCTTCCATGATTCAGGATTTCTTGTGATTGTTTTTTCTATTTTCTCAATATAACTAGGGCTTGGGTTATTCGTAATATTTGTAACCTCTCTTAAAAAAAAATCATTTTTCCAAACACTAATATCTCTATTATCAATACCTTTGAATAAATAAAAATAATAAAATTTTAATTTTTCAAAAAAACTATATGGATAAATCTTTTTTTGCCAATCTTTTTCAAAACTCTTTGGGTCTTTCCAAATATCATAATCATTAATTGCCAACCAAATATTTTTTATTTTTACATCATTTTTTAATAAATTTTGTAAATTTTGTAAATTTGTATCTAAAATGTTAAAAGGGCTATCAATATTATAGGTTTTCAAAGATATATTATTTGCATTAATCGCACTATTTCGAGAAGAACCCATCAAAATAGTATCATACTTTTGTGGGTTATCAATTAAATACGAAACTTTAAGAAAAGCTTTGTTTGCCTTAATTCCTAAATATGCATGTTTATAATCTTTATGTAATACACGCCATTGATCTACATTATAATTATATAAAGGTAGAAATAACCATAGACATAAAGTACCTACAAAAAACCATAGTATAAAAAAACTTTTTTTCATTTATTCTCCAAATTAAAAGTTAAAGTATAAAAATACTGAACCTGTCCCTATACTAAGATAAATTAAAGAAATACCTAATAAACAAATAGATAAAAAGTAATATGAGAAAGAAACTCTTTTCATTTTATCAAACTTTACACTTAACTGATATGTATTTTGTGTAGTCAATATAATTATAAATCCAAATACAAGCATTTCTCCTATATAAAAAGAAGTAAATTCCTTTGAATATAAAGGAAATACTAAACTATGTAAATAATCTAATAAGGGATTTTTATCCTGAAATATTTTTACACTAAAAGAAGGGGTTAACATAGCATACAAAATTTTAATAGCATCATCCCACTTTTCAGCCCGAAAGAAAACCCAAGCAATATTAATAAAATTAAAAGTTAATACCCAAGCCAAAATCACATTCATTTTGAAGCCTAAATTACTCCATAACTTCTGTATTACTAATGCAAAACCATGTAACATACCCCAAAAAACAAACGTCCACCCCGCACCATGCCAAATTCCACCCAATACAAAGGTAGCAAAAAGATTCGTATAGGTTCGTATTTCACCTTTTCTATTACCACCTAAAGGAATATAGATATAATCTTTTAAAAATCGAGAAAGTGTAATGTGCCATCGTCTCCAAAAGTCTTGTATATTGGTAGCTTTATATGGGGAATTAAAGTTAATAGGGATTTTGATATTAAAGAGTAATGCCACTCCTATTGCCATATCAGCATAACCTGAAAAATCAAAATATAGCTGAAATGTATAAGACAAAGAAGTAATCCATGCTTCCAAAAAAGTTAATGTATCCACCATATTAAATCCTGTATTGACCCATACAGCAAAAGAATCAGCAATAACCACCTTTTTAAATAATCCTATTGAAAATATAAATAACCCTAATGAAATATTATGGTAACTTTTTACTTTATTTTTAAGTTGTGCAAATTGTGGCATCATCTCAGCGTGATGTACAATAGGTCCAGCGATGAGTTGAGGGAAAAAGGTAACAAATACAGCATAATTTAAAAAGTCATATTCTTTAGTCTCATGACGATAACTGTCTACAAGATAAGCAATCTGCTGAAAAGTATAAAAAGAGATAGCCAAAGGAAGGGCTAAATGAAGCAGAGGAATCTCACTATGGGCAACTCTATTGATATTAAAAATAAAAAAGTCCATATATTTAAAATAGCCAAGAAGTAACAGATTAAAAGCAACACCAACTATCAAAAGTTTTTTAGGAGCATAATTTTTTATTTTACTATCATAATGCGTTAGCTCTCGTCCTATGGTATAATTGATAAGCATAGAAAATAATATCAAAGGAAGATACGCAATATTCCACCAAGAATAAAAAAAGAGTGACGCAAAAACTAAAAAACCTTTACTCGCTACTGTCAAATGCTTTTTATTGAGATAAAAATAGATAAAAAAAGTAATAGGCAAGAAAAAGAAGATAAATTCATAAGAGTTAAACAACAAAAGCAATCCTAAATTTTTACTAAAATTATACCTATACTAAACTTTATCCCATCTTTTAGCATTTTAAAAACAGGCTAAAAGCCTTTGTACTTTTCCCTTATCCACTTCTCCTTCGCTCAACACCCCACCAATCATCGCGATACCATCAGCACAACCTGTATCAATCACATCTTTAATATTATCTATCGTAATACCAGCAATCGCCACGATAGGATAGTCTACAGCCTCTGACCAACGCTTTAAATCTGCTAATCCTACTGGCGTATACACCATCGCTTTAGAGGTAGTCTCATAGATAGGACCTATCGCCACATAAGAAGGTTCTATATCTAGGGCTATTTTTATCTCATCGGTGGTGTGGGTACTTATCCCTAAGCGTATATTGGCTTTGTGTATCGCTTCTATATCGGCTGTTAAAATATCTTCTTGTCCTAAATGTATACCATAGGCTTTATGCTCTATAGCCAATTCCCAAAAATCATTAATAAAAAGCCGTGCATTAAAGCGATTTGAAATCTCAATTGCCAACTTTACTTCCTCTTCAAGGGCTTGACCCTCCAAGTGCTTCACACGTAATTGTGCCGTACTTACCCCACATTCATACAATGCTTCCAATTTATACGAGGCATCAACCACAGGATATAATCCTAAAGGACGTGTACTACAATCTAAAAATTTCATCTTCTCTCTTTTATATTTATTTTTTCTAAAGTATTTTTTACTCATTCAACCCTAATAATGATTACGACAAGAGATAATCACTATTTGCTTTTCTTCTATGGCATAGACCAAACGATGTGTATCATCTATTCGCCTAGAATAAAACCCTGAAAGGTTTTCTCTGAGGGCTTCGGGTTTACCGATACCTTCAAAAGGTGTCCGTAATGTGGCATCTATGAGTTTATTAATGCGTTTGAGCGTTTTTTTATCTTGTCCTTGCCAATACACATAACTTTTCCATGCCTCATCTGTCCATGAGAGTAAACGTTTAGACATCTAATAAAGCATGATTTTGTGTTTGTGAATAACGATACTGTGCAATAGATTTTTCTAAGTGCCGTACATTTTTAGGAGATTTCAAAAGATGTAGCGTTTCTTGTAGGGCATTAAATGAATCCAAAGACATCACCACTGCATCATCGGCATCTCTCCTAGAGATGATTGTATAATCGGCATTATCTACCACCGAATCTAAAATCACTTTTAAATTATTACGAGCTTGTGTATAATTTACGACTGTCATAGCTTTCCCTTTATGTTCAATTTATTGTACAAGTATAACATTTTCTAAGTATAAAGTAAAGTAAATATCACGCCAACTTTTCTTGCCCCAATCTATACAAGGCAAAGTCATATTTTATCGGGTCTTTGGCATCAAAGGTTCTGAGCGTTTGTGTGAGTTCTACGACGGCTTTTAAATCATAGCTTTTTCGTTTGAGTAGTCCTAAGCGACGTGAAACGTGAAAAGTATGCGTATCAAGGGGCATGAGCAAATCTTTTTTGTCTATTTTTGACCATAGCCCCATATCAAGATTGTCTTTGCGTACGACCCAACGTAAAAACATCATATAGCGTTTGTATGCTCCTGCTGATGCTTGTGTTTTAGGGACTGAGCCTATGAGAAATTTGTAGCCTCTGCTTTCATAGGGATAACTCGCTTTAAGTGCCGTAATAAAGTGCCATAAACCGTCTAAAATATTTTGTTCTTTGGCATAGCCTTCATAAAAAATATCTTCTATAGAGTGCTTGGCTTTGAGTCGTTTGAGGGCGATAAATAAGGCAATAATATCTTCGGATTTTTGAAAACGATAATAATGAGCAGACAAAGCCTTTGTAATATTTTCTTCACTTTGGTCTAAAAGAGAAAAATCTAAACTTTGCAAAAATTTGACAATAGCCTTGGCATTGCCATAGGCAAACAAGGCACAAATCAAAGCAATAGCCTCATCTTGATAAGGCAAAGCCACCATCAAAGGGTCGGGCTTTTCTTGCGAAAATTCAGTTAAAGTATTACGGTTTTTGACCTCTTGGTCAAGACGAGCTTTAATCAAACTGATGCCAAAAAGGTGTGCCAATCGTAGGCGTTGAGGGTGAGGCGAATTGTCGTTCTTGCATCACTCCTGCTTCATAACCCAAACGTCCTGCTTCTATGGCATACCTAAAGGCTTCTGCCATTTGTACAGGGTCAAGAGCTAAAGCGATAGCAGAGTTTAGCAAAATTCCATCATACCCTAGTTCCATCGCTTGGGTGGCATGAGAGGGTTTTCCTATACCTGCGTCTACGATAAGTTGGAGTTCGGGGAATTGTTTGCGTATGGCTAAGAGATTGTCGGGATTGCTCAATCCCTTTCCCGAACCAATCATAGACCCCCACGGCATAATGATTTTACACCCTACATCGGCTAATCTTTTGGCAACCACGAGGTCATCAGTGGTATAAGGAAAGACTTCAAAACCCTCTTTGATGAGAATTTCGGCTGCTTTGAGCGTTTCAAAGGGGTCAGGTTGAAGATTGTATTGGTCGCCAATAACTTCAAGTTTTATCCAGTTGGTATCAAAAACTTCTCTTGCCATGTGGGCTGTGGTAATGGCTTCCTTGGCAGAATGACACCCAGCAGTATTAGGCAAAACATGAATATTGAGGTCTTTGATAATATTCCAAAAATTTCCTCCAGCATTTTCTCCTGCTGATTGACGGCGAAGTGCTACTGTGACGATTTGGGCTTGACTTTGCTTGATAGCATCTTCCATATTCGCAGGGCTAGGATAAAGTGCTGAACCGATTAAAAGGCGTGAAGAGAGGGTTTTACCTCCTATTTCCCATGTTTTGTCGTTTATAGTATTTTGCATTTTATCCTCCTTGAACAGGTGCTAAAATATCAATCGTATCACCGTCTTTAATAATCGTTGTTTCATAACTTTTTATAGAGATAAAGCATGTATTCACTGCCACGGCAAAACCTTTTTGCTTGTAATCTAGGGCTTCTATCATCTCTTTGATATTGAGATTTTCTTTTAATTCTTTTATTTCGCCGTTTACAGAAACTTTTATCATTTATATATTCCTTCATTTAGGGCTTGTTCTACAATCGCAGGGGCTAATAAATACCCATGACGATAGAGTCCGTTGATACGTGTGAGTTTATCTGCGTGTTCAATCTTTGGTAAATTATCTTTGAGTGTTGGACGACAATTTGTCAAAGTCTTTACAATACGTGCTTCGGCAAAACCCGAATGCACAGCATACACAGCAGAGAGTAATTCTAGGCTAGAACGTACAGACATAGGGCTTTTGTCTTCGCTTTCTATCTCTGTTGCACCGATGACATAGCGATTGTTTGGACGAGGTACGATATAGATTTTATAACGAGGGTGAAGCATTCGTGTAGGACGTGTGATATTTACTTCTGGAGCATCTAGCCAAAAGACTTCGCCTCTAACACCTCGGAGGTTTTCTATATCTTCATTTGCCCCTAATCCACGGCTATCAAAGACCCAATCATAGTCTTTATTTTCTCCATCAACAGACACAAAACCTTCGCCTAGACTTTGGACTTTGGTATTTTCATGCCATGATACGTTGGGATGATTGAGCAAATAATCAGAAGAGACTTTCATAAATCTTTGGGCATCAACTTGTCCTTCTTGGGGAATAAAAAAGGCTTTTTTATGTTGTGCCAAATCAGGCTCTAATGCCTCTATTCCTCGGCTGTCTAAGAGTTGAATGCTTGAAGCTTCTTCTACTTTGGCTTTGAGTGTAAAAATAAAATGCTCTAATTCAGAATAGTCTTGGGGGTGGGCTGTAATGATTGAGCCTTTTTGCTGATAGGCATCTTCTAAATCTAGGATTTTTAACAAAGGCAACCACAAGGAAATAGAGCGTTTACCATGTTCAAAAATAACAGATTCTGCCGTTTCTAATTCGGCAAAAACTGCCAACATTCCAGCAGCAGTCATCCCTGCTGATTTTTCTCCATAGGCTTCATCTTCGTCAAAGAGGGTCAAAGTATGCCCTGCTTCTAAAAGATTAAGGGCTAATACTCTGCCTACTAGACCTACCCCTGCGATTGCTATATTCATTATTTCCCCTTATGCGTTTGTTATTTTATCAGCTTCCACATAGACTTCACTTCCCATCTCTTGGAATTTCATAGACATTTCGTCCATTCCTTGTTGTTTGGCTGTTTCTACATCAGTATCTAACTCTTTAGCATACTCTCTCACCTCAGCAGAGATTTTCATAGAACAAAATTTAGGACCACACATTGAACAAAAGTGCGCTACTTTAGCAGCTTCCATTGGCATTGTTTCATCGTGGTATTCTCTAGCTCTATCAGGGTCTAGTCCTATGTTAAATTGGTCTACCCATCTAAACTCAAATCTTGCCAAAGACATAGCATCATCTCTAGCTCTTGCACCTGGGTGACCTTTGGCTACATCTGCTGCGTGAGCTGCGATTTTGTAAGTGATAAGTCCCTCTTTTACATCATCTCTATTTGGCAAACCTAGATGCTCTTTTGGTGTTACATAACAAAGCATCGCACAACCATACCAACCAATCATCGCAGCACCAATACCAGAAGTAAAGTGGTCATAACCAGGAGCAATATCAGTAGTCAAGGGTCCGAGTGTATAAAAAGGTGCTTCGTGACAGACTTCTAGTTGCTTATCCATATTTTCTTTAATCATATGCATTGGCACATGCCCCGGCCCTTCTATGAGGGTTTGGACATCGTGTTTCCACGCAATTTTGGTTAAGTTTCCTAACTCTTCAAGCTCTCCAAATTGTGCTTCATCATTGGCATCAGCTCCAGACCCTGGTCTTAGTCCATCTCCTAGAGAGAATGTCACATCATAAGTCTTCATAATCTCACAAATATCTTCAAAGTGCGTATTCAAAAAGTTCTCTTGATGATGATGTATCATCCATTTTGCCATAATAGCCCCACCACGAGATACGATACCCGTCACACGCTTAGCAGTCATTGGTACATGATGCAAAAGCAGTCCAGCGTGAATAGTAAAGTAATCCACCCCTTGTTCTGCTTGTTCTATCAAAGTATCTCTAAACACTTCCCAAGTCAAATCTTCGGCAACGCCATTTACTTTTTCTAAGGCTTGATAGATAGGCACAGTCCCAATAGGCACAGGAGAGTTTCTCAAAATCCAGTCTCTTGTGGTGTGAATATTCTTTCCAGTTGATAAATCCATCACAGTATCCCCACCCCAACGCGTAGACCATACCATTTTTTCAACTTCTTCTGCAATACTTGAAGTAGTTGCTGAGTTTCCAATATTTGCATTTACTTTGACCAAAAAGTTACGACCAATAATCATTGGTTCAACTTCTGGGTGATTGATATTACATGGAATAACAGCTCTACCCTCTGCTACTTCTTTACGCACAAATTCAGGTGTTACAAATTCTGGTAAATTAGCTCCAAAGTTTTCGCCTTTTAATCTTGCTTCTCTCTCTTCATCTTGAAGATATTCCTCTTTCATCGCAAGGTTTTGACTCTCACGAATGGCGATATATTCCATCTCTGGTGTGATAATCCCTTGTCTTGCATACCAAAGTTGAGATACATTCTTCCCTTTTTTAGCTCTTAAAGGTGTACGCACAAGACCAGTAGCCCCTGCTGTTACGAAGTCTAGTTGTTCGTCTGTGGTATATCCATTGTCATCAGGAACCATAATACGACCCTCATACTCTTCAATATCTCCACGAGAGCTAATCCACTCTTTACGAATAGCAGGAATTCCTTGCCCAACATCAATCTCTACGCTTGGGTCGGTATAAGGTCCTGAGGTATCATATACGCCTAACTTTGTATCATTACTTAGTGTAATTTCTCTGATAGGTACGCGAATATCTTTGTGAATTTCACCTTTGAGGTAAACTTTTTGTGAAGCTGGAAATGGTTCTCTTGTGAGAAGCTCATTTGAAGTGGTGAGTGTGTCTTTGTATGGTTGTGTCATTATTTCTGTCCCTTAAAAATATTTATATATTATTTGAGGAAGAGTAGTAGAAAAATAACGATAAATGAATAAATAATTTATTTAACATTAAATTTTTTAAAAGTCTCTTCCTTACGCCGATATTAATCGGTTCAAGTTCAACGGGTCAAGCGTAAAAGCTATCTCAGCTACATCATCTGTAGCACCCCGAGAGGTTGATTTTGTACTATAGGATATTTAAGATAAAAATAGTCTTAATTAGATTAAATATGTTTCTTTTTTTTTATTCTTCGGTTTTCATATCCATAAATTCGCTCAAAAGTTCATCTATTTCTTCGTTTTCAAGTTCATCACGTCCTAATTCTTCTACGATAGCAAAACACTCTGTACGCATTTCTCTTAGGTCTTCTAGGTCTTCTTTTTGTTCTTTTGTGGCTGTTTTACTTTTGTCTATCGCAGCAAAAAGTTCATCGATGGCTACTTCTAAATCTGGGATAACTTCTATTTCTAAAAGGTTTTTGAGTTTGTCTGCGTTGGTCATAAAGAGTTCCTTGGGTTAAATATAGGTGTATTGTACCCTATAAAATCCAAAAGTAAAACCAGCATTAAGGGACTATTTTGATACTCATATTGTTTTTACCGTTTTTATTGACTAGGGTATAGAGCTTTTTGGCATTTTTTGTATGGAGTCGAACACAGCCATGTGAAGCAGGTCTGCCCAATTTACGAACACTACGCGTACCATGTATCGCATAATTACCATGATAAAATATCGTGTAAGGCATAGGTGAGTTATGATACAAACTTGAATAATGCATCTTTTTTATTCTTTGGGCTTTATATGTACCTGTGGCTGTTTTATAGCCTTTTCGTGCTGTAGAAACACGCCATACATAAAGTAATTTTTTACCCTTAAAGACTTTCATTCTTTGCTTAGAGATATCTATATGTGCTGTGATATGTTGTTGTTTTGTTTTTTTACTCTTTTTCTTTTTGGCAAGTTTTTTTTGCTTCTCTTTTTTTTGCTTCTCTTTTTTTTGTTTTGCTTTTTTGCGTTGTGCCTCTTTTTGTTTTTCTTGTGCCAATCGTACTTTGGCTTGGGCTATCATTTTTGTTTGTTTGGCTAAGGCGATACGTTGTTGTTCTTTGATTTTGGCTCGTTTAGCTCTTTCTTCTTTCTCTTTTTTTTCTTGGAATTTTGCTCTTTTTTTTGCTTCTTGTTTTGCCTTTTCTTCGCTAATTTTTTCTATCTCTTGTTTGGTATTGTATAATTTTTGACTCACAAGTGTGGCTTCTATCATATTATTTGCTGTGAGTTGGGCTTGTTCTCTAGCGTACATAAGTCTACGCTCTTCAATAGATTTTTTTTGTATGATTTCTGCTTCTTTACGTATTGCTTCTGCTTTTAGATTTTCTTGCATCGTAGACTGAAGTGTCTCATTTTGCTTTTTGAGTAAGGCTATTTCTTCTTCCATTTGTTTATATATGATGGCTCTTTGTACCTCTTGTGCTTCTATTTCTTTGGCTTTTTCTAAGGTGATACGTTGTATTTCTAATTCTTTGGCTTTTTGTTTGGCTACATCTTGGGCAACGAGCCGTAAATACGCCTCTTCTTCTAGTCTTTTTCTCTCTTTTTCATCAGCCTTGAGCGTTGCTAGGGCTAAGGCTTGTTTACGCTTTATTTTTTCTTGATACAGAGTATTGAGTAAATTATTTTGTTCTCTGTCTATCTTTTCAAATTTTACTTGTAGATTGGTATTTGCTTTTAGAGTAAAAAAGAGTAGCGTAAAGAGTAGAAAAAGTTGTAATAATGTTTTTATTTTTGTAGAGAGATACATCATATCGTTAAATACTCCACAAATATTAAAGTTTGCAAATTTTGCATTAGATGTAAATTATAGCATGATAAAATTTAGACTAGATGAGCAAATAGAAAAAATTCTATTTACTCAAACAAATAACCGTAAAACCAAAAAAGGACTGTCTATCGGATAATTACTTTAGTATCTCTAAAATATAGGGTACATTATACTATAGGAATTGCCAAATTGATAGATGAGTGTTTTTTTGAAAATCATGGTAATGCTAGTAGAAGAGAGAGGATTATGTGTATATGGGTGATGGGAATTATATTCACCCTCATGATGCTTGGTGGTAATTTTAACAGCTCCTATTGCGTCTATCATACTCATTGTGATTACATATACATCTAAAGACAAAAGAGTTTGCTAGGGAGCTTAGTAATATTCTGTAACCTGTGTTTAAAACTTTGATTGAGTATCTATCTTTGTCTTTTTTACATTTGATAGGTTTATAGTTTAGTTTTTGTGGGTCTTCTATAAATATAGTGATAACTTCTTCTAAAATTTTGGCATTAGAAGCAGAATTTTTAAGATATTTTTTTTGCTTCTCTCAAAATCAGAAGAGAAAATAATCTCTTTCAAGAAGCTATCTTTTTATCTAAATAGAGGGCTTCTTGTACGGATACGGTGTCTATTATCTCTATAAGTAGCGTATAGGTTGTGTCTATTTTTTGATAAAGTGTTTGGAACTCATGAGAGTAATCTTTGTGTGCTTCCATTATTTCTAAGAGATTTTCAAAATCATCAGATGAACTACCAAAGTTTTCATAGAAATCTTCATATCCATTAAATTGAACAAAATTAGGATTAAGAGTCACAAGACTTTCTACTTTTAAGAGATTTTCTTTGTATTCATCTATGGATTTAATCAAAGATAATACAATATGATTTAGTACATCAATTTTAGCTACATTGACCATATCCAATATGGAGTAGAGCATATTAGAAAATATATTGATAGGTTGTAAAGGGTTAGTGATACTCATAAAATTATTCCTTATATAGATTTTTTTATTGTAAGATAATCCTATTAAAAAAGAGTTGAAAGTATTCATTATCTTGATATAATTGATAGAGACAAAAAGGAATATAATTTTGAGGAAAAAGCGTACTGTTTTTTATAGATGATTAAGAATTACCCACTCATTTCCTTACCTTCTATCATCTTTTGTTTATATAAATTCTTGCTTTTATTTTGTCGAACTGAGGCTCGTAAAATTATGTCCCATTTTATGGGACTCTTGGACTAAAGTCCAAGCTCCAAATAAATGAATCAAGCGTTCTTTCACACTCTTTGAAGTTATGGAACAAGACTCAACCCATCGATTCTGATAGGTTTTGTCAGATGTCTAGTGACATCCACACCCTGTACCACAACTTTCGTCCTTCGCAGGGGCTTTTGTAGGGGCAGTAGCAGCACTTGCTCCTGTACTACATGCACTTACACCTGGGGGTGTCGTGGGTTGTACGGCTGAATTGTCTGCTCCACCTTCGGCATTGACTTTATCTATAAATGCCAATAGATGTGTCGCAGCTGCTTGGTAACGTTTTGCTGTTTCAGAGTCTGGTTTATGGTAGGTAACTGGCATACCCGTATCTCCACCTATTCTAATAGCAGGTTCGATAGGGATACGAGCGATTACTTCTGTATCATACTCTTTAGCTACTGGTTCTGTTGTACCCATACCAAATATATCTGATTCTTCGTCACATGAAGGACAGATAAAGCCACTCATATTTTCGATAATCCCTGCTGTAGGAATATGCAACTTTTGGAACATATCCAAAGAACGTCTACTATCATCTAAAGAAACTTCTTGAGGAGTAGTCACCGTAATCCCTGCTGTTACAGGTACAGATTGAGCCAAAGTAAGCTGTGCATCTCCTGTCCCTGGTGGCATATCAATCACAAGGACATCAAGTTCTGACCATAAGATATCTCTTAAAAATTGTTCAATGGCTTTCATAATCATAGAACCTCTCCAAATAAGAGATTGACCATCTTCCATCAGTGAACCCATAGACATAATCTCAACGCCATAGGCTTTGAGAGGTTCTACTTTATTGCCTTGAATTTGTGGTTTTTGACCATTGACACCCATCATTCGAGGGATATTTGGTCCATAAATATCAGCATCTAAAAGACCTACTTTTTTGCCTTGCATTGCCATAGCAATCGCTAGGTTTACAGAAGTTGTTGATTTACCAACACCACCTTTACCAGAGCTTACCATCACGAAGTTCTTTACGTGAGGAGCAATATTTTTACCACTTACTGAGTTGGACATTTGTTTAGGGGCTACTGGGGCAGTGACATTGATACTCACTGTCTCAAACCCTAATTTTTTAAGCTCTACTGTTGTCTCATCTCTAAGCTGTGCCTTTACTTCATCGGCTGATGATGTAATATCGATAGTCAAGCCTACGGTTGTGCCATTGACTAAAATATCTTTAACGAAACCAAAAGTTACAATATCTTTGGTAAATCCTGGATACGTCACGTTTTTTAACGCGTTTAATACATTTTCTTCTGTCATGTGTATTCCTAATAATTTAGTGATAAGGAGTTATACCAATTCAATCTTAAACTAAGACATACTTTTAAAATAGGAGTAATTTTATCTTATTAAAAGTATAAATAAAGCAATGCTTTTGTATAATACGTTACAATTAGTTACACGATAAATATTTATAGAGAGGGATAACTTTGTCAAATACTACTTTAATACTTCTTGGGGCAGGAAATTCTACACGCTTTAAGAGCAGTGTCAAAAAACAATGGATTTACACCGATGAAACCCCTTTATGGCTCTATGTAGCAGAATATTTTGAAAAAAGTGCTAACTTCAAAGAAATTATTATTGTCTCATCAGCTGAAGAAGTAGCTGTTATGAAACACTTTGCTTCTTATACCTATGTTATAGGGGGCAGTACTAGACAAGCTTCCTTACATAATGCTTTACAAAATGTAACATCTAAATATGTACTAGTCTCTGATATAGCACGTTGCTGTATCCCTAAAGAGATGATAAAACGTATCATCAAAGCCAAAAAAAAGGCTTCGTGTATTGTACCTATCCTTAGCGTAACCGATACGCTCTATCTCAAAGATAGCCCCATAGATAGAGAACAGGTCAAAATCATACAAACCCCCCAACTCTCTTCTACCAAACGTCTCAAAAAAGCCCTACAAACCCACACTATCTTTACAGATGACTCTTCAGCCATTGCCTCTTTAGGAGATAGCATACACTTTGTAAAGGGTTCATGCAAAGCCCATAAACTCACAACCATAGAAGACCTTAGCAAGATAGTGTGTCTCAAAGCCCCCTCAGCCAAGACACTTACTGGCTTTGGGATAGATATACACCCTTTTGAAAAAGGCAAAAAGATGGTCTTAGCAGGAGTTCCCATCGATGTAGACTATGGATTCAAAGCACATAGTGATGGCGATGTGGCAATTCATGCACTCATAGATGCCCTCTTGGGTGCATCTAGTATGGGTGATATTGGTGAGCTTTATCCTGATAGCGAAGATACGTATGCAGGAGTAGATTCAAAATTACTCCTTAGTGACACTGTAAAACGTATCAATGCCTATGGATTTAGTATTGGCAATATTGACATGACTATCATGGCTCAATCCCCTAGACTACTGCCCTACAAAGAAGAGATGAGAGCCACCATCGCTTCCTTGTTAGGCATACGCAAAAATTTTGTAAACATCAAAGCCACCACAGCTGAAAAGCTAGGCTTTGTAGGACGCAAAGAAGGTGTCACCGTACATGCTATAGCAAATTTAACTTATACAAATTGGAAAAAAATATGAAAATAATCATTGTAGAAAATGAACTCTATCTCGCACAAAGCATCGCTTCAAGATTACATGAACATGGATATGATACAGAAACGTATAGTTCGGTAAAAGAAGCCATGGGTAGCAATGGAGATGTTTATCTACTATCTACTAACTTACCTGGACAAAGCACTTCCCCTCTTATCACAAAATTTAAAGAGAAGATTATTATCTTAATGGTCAATTATATTAATAATGATACCGTAGGTGAGCCTCTTAGACTAGGTGCAAAAGATTATATTGTCAAACCTTTTATGCTTGAAGACCTCATGCGTAAGATAGAACATTACAAAGAGTACCAAACACTTAAAAAGCAAACCATACTCTATCAAGAGTATATGGATAATCTTTTATATGATATCGAAACCACTTTTGATGTAAATAAAATCACAACCCCTCTTGTGATAGAGACAAATTATCAGCGATTGGTTGATAAAGTTGTGTTTAAATATGCACAAGCCAATAATATTTTACTTACATTTATACCTTTAACCGATAAAAATTGGAAAAATAAGATAGAAAAAAGTAGTCCTAGTACCCTACTCTATATTACAGAAATACACGAGCTAAAAAAGATAGATAGAGAATTTCTCTTAGCCTTGCTACCAAAGTATGATTTTATCGTCTCTAGTACAGCCAATTTAGAATCAGACTTTCCAACGATTACACTCACTACCGACTCAAAGCTTTATGATAGAAATGAGATACTAACGATTGATGATTATGTAAAATTTATCGTCAATAGCTTCCAATATAAGTTCCCTGACACAGAACTCTCTAAAAAATTGGGTATTTCAAGAAAGAGTTTGTGGGAAAAAAGAAAAAAGTATGACTTGTTTAAAAAGAAATAGCATTATTCAAAAGTAATTGCTATACTTACTTAATATATTTACGCAAAAGGAATGATATATGGCAAATACTAAATCACTTTATATAGATACAGAAGCCCTCTCTACTCTAGCATTGGTAAAAGCAGGACTTATCGCTCCTGTTACGCACCTCATGAATGAAGAAGAGGCTGCTATTGTTGATAAGAAACAGATGTATAAAGGTGTACCATTTCCTTTTTCTTTTGTTTTAGCACCTAAAGGCAAGAAAAACCACCATACCCTCACGACGCTCAAAGAAGGTGAAGTCATAGACCTTATCAATGAGAAAAAAAAAGTGGGCGAGCTCACAGTTAAAAGTACTTTCAAAATAGACCCTAAACAACGTCTCAATAATATTTATGGTACCAATGATAAGTCACACCCTGGGGTCAAAAATACCCTTGTTCGATTGGGTGAGATAGCTGTGTGTGGAGAATATACCGTAAACTATCCTCTCATTACAGACAATATCAACCGTATTAAAAATATGAAAAACAAAACAGGGGCTAAATTTATCTCTTCTTTAATGCTCGCTGCCAATCCTCTCAATCGTGCGCATGAACGTATGATACGTCAAGCCATTTCAGACTCTGATTTACTCATCATATTTTTGCGTAAGCCTTTTACTTCTGAGGGATTACGTTATGACATTAGACACAATGCACTTACCACCTTTGTAGAAAACTTTTTACCACGCAATAAAGTACTTATCATTCCTTTTGAAAACTCCTATATCTTCGCAGGATTTAATGAGCTTATCTTAGATGCCCTCCTAGCCAAAAACCATGGCTGTCAACAACTGGTCGTAGGTAAAAACCATGGAGGACTCGGACTCTATTATGATAAAAACCGTCTCAATAGCGTCTTTGACCACTGTAAAGAGATAGATATAGAGATAAAAACTGTCGATGAGTATGTCTATTGTGATACATGTAAAACCTTAGTAAGTACACACACCTGTCCACATGGTCAGCATCATCATGTACATTATCATTCTCAATCCATCATGAAGCTTATCCAATCTGGTCTTATTCCACCCTCTATCCTCGTACGTAAAGAAGTCTCTGCCAATATCTTAGCTGCTCTCTTTCCTGATAGATTTAAAAACCTCCAAGAGATGCATTACTCTTTGATGCCAGGTTCTGGACTCCTAGAACAACAAAATGAAGAAAAATTCTATCTCAACCTTATTGAACTCTACCAAACATCATCACTCACATAAAAGGATTATCATGACATTACAAAAACTATTTCTTACCTTTGGTGGTGCTGGACTTAGCCCCAAAGCCCCTGGTACAGTAGGTACTCTCGCCTCATTGCCTGTAGGACTAGCCATACTCTATGCCCTAGGCTCAGAAACCCTTTTTATGGTCACTATCGCCATTACTATCATCGCTGTCTTCGAGATAAACAAATACGAAAAATCCACAGGTACACATGACCAACAACATATTGTGATCGATGAAGCCGTAGGCATGTGGCTTAGTCTCATGATAGCCCAATCCGTAGCCATCACCATGCCATACCCCTATGCCGAACCCCTAGCCATACTCCTAAGCTTTGCCACATTTAGACTTTTTGATATTTGGAAACCTTCCACCATAGGATGGATAGACAAAGAAGTAAAAGGAGGCATGGGTGTCATGTTTGACGATGTCCTAGCAGGAATAGCAGGAGGACTACTCTCTGTGGTTATTTTGATGGGGATTGAAAAAGTAATTTAATCAACTCAAAGGATGAAAAATATTTATGCTAGGTTTTACTCGTTTCACAGCTAGAGCTATGGAACTAACAAAGTTATCTTATAGATTTTATCTCTGCTACAGTTAATCCTGTTGTTTGAGATATAAACTCCATATCCATATTGGCATTTAATAGGTTTTTTGCAATTTCTATCTGTTTATTTTTTTCTCCTTTTACTATCCCCTCTTTCATTCCATCCTCTTTAGCAGTCTCAATCATACTCAACCTCTTCCACGTCTGTTTAAAGTGCCAGTCGTAGACTTCCATCTCTTTTTTGCTCCAATTATACTGTTTAGCAATCTCAAATGCTTTTTTGAATGCTTCTAAGTACCCAAACTAAATTAAACAATACTATCTATACCCATTAAAATCAATCTGATAATATGTACCATAGCCATCAAGAACCTTCTGAATGTATTGCATCATATTTTTCCAACTTAAATAAGCAGAA
>JAMOTK010000072.1 GCA_027062365.1 Sulfurovum sp. | reverse complement strand
GTCTCTTAACATCTCATCTTGATTATGCATAAAAAACTCCTCTTACTATATATCCCTTACTATATCAAAAAATTACTTTTAAACTACTCTCCTTTGCTTTTTTCTTTTATGCTGAATGGTTACAAAAATTACATCTTTAATATCAGTTTCTTTTCCATCTTGAAATTTTTTAAAAACTTTCGTAAAAGAAGTTTTCATTAAACCATTTTTAGCATAAATCACATTTACATTATACTCCGTTGTGAAATTAAATACTTTATCTAATTTTTGTATTCCATAGCAATTTTTTAATTCTACTGTTAATTCATTCATGTATCAATTCCTTTTATTTTACTCACAACTTCACTCCACCTTTTCAAACATCTTCTTAATCTCACTTTTATGAGAGATAAAAAATATCTACCGATACTGCTCTTTTATAGTAGGGAACGCTAAGAACTCGAATGCATCACTATAACTACTCAATCTCTTGCCCATTACTCTTCTGCTCATCAAACTTAGCCTTCATAGTAGGATTCCCATAAGTTAACTTTTTAATGGTTAAATCATCAGCCTTATTATTTGCCAACCGTAAATTATTTTCTGAGGACAAGAGAGCATCTTTCGTTTTTTGAAGGTGTGTAATGGTTTTGTCTATCTCGTCAATGGCAGTTTTAAACTTTCGACTAGCCAAATCATAATTTCTTGCAAAACCTGTTTTAAAGGCATCTATTTTTTCTTCAAAATTAGTAATATCAATATTTTGACTTTTCATCAAGTTCAACTCTGCTTTATATTTCATAGAGTTCATCGCAGCATTTCTAAGTAGTGTAATTATGGGAATAAAGAATTGAGGACGCACTACATACATTTTTTCAAACTTATGAGAGACATCAACTATGCCTGTATTATAAAATTCATTTTCTGATTCCAAAAGAGATACAAGAACAGCATATTCACACCCTTTTGCTTTACGGTCTTTATCTAGTTTCGCAAAGAAGTCTTCATTTTTCTTTTTGGTTGCCGTTTCATCATTTTCGTTTTTCATTTCAAACATAATAGAGATAATTTCATTACCTTCATTATCATTCTCTTTATAAATATAGTCGCCTTTAGTTCCACCCCTCGCATCATTATCTTTTTCAAAATATGCATCTTGAAAACCTGTTGCTCGTAGCTTATTAAACTCATATTCACAATGTTGTTCTAGTGTCTCTCCAATCATTTTTGTTGAAAGCTTCTGCTTAAAATCTCTTAGGCGTTCAATCTCATCTTCTTTCATTCTGATGGTTTCATCTTTTACAACAAGTTGTTGGCTAAACTTCGCTTTTATAGAATTTTCTAATAGCTCTTTTTCTCTCTCTTCTATCTCTAAATCATGAATAAGTTTATCACGTTCTTTTTCTAACTGTTTAGTAGCTTCTGAGATTTCAAGTTTTTTTTCGGCTTTTGCAATCTGAATTTTAGACTGCATGTCTGCTATCTCTGCCTCTTTATTTGCTAATTGTTCAGCAAGTGCAGATTCACTTTTAGACTTGAGCTCAGAAAGTTGCTTATCTTTTTTGGCTAACTTTTCTTGTAAAGTATTTTGAATATTTGCTTCTGCGAGTTTAATGGCACTCTCTTTTTCTGTTTCTGCACTTTTTATTTTTGACTCCATTGCAGAAATCTCTATCTCTTTTTGTGCAAGTTCTTTTTGTAAAGCGTTTTTAATATTAGCTTCGGCTAGTTTTACTGCACTCTCTTTGTCTTTTTCAGCCAATTCAAGCCGATTATTTAACTCTTTCTCAAATTGATGGTCACGAACTTGTTTTACAATATCAGCAAAACCTGCTTCATCTACTTTAAAAGCTTTGTCACAATGTGGGCAAATAATTTCATTCATTTTTATATTCCCTATTTCTGTATTTTATATCATACTATCATTATACAAAAAAACACTAAATTCAAGCCTTTTAGAAAAAAGCCTCATGTATGAAAAAAAGATGAAAGCCTTGGAAAACTTTTCTGTACGTTAGTCTATGGTATAGATAATTTCAGTTTTATGTTTCTTTGTGTGTATCTCATGGAGACTCAATCCTTCTATGGGGAGTTTCATGAAGTCGGCTAGGGTGTTGACCTCTGCTTTGGCGATTTCTCTTAGGACGATACCTCGATAGGCTTTTGCCCAGTGGCTCACTACTTTTCCATTTTTGATAAATTTGAGTGTGGTATAGGGCTTGGTCGGGGTATAAAACTTATCATAAAATCCTGCACGTAAGTCTAGTATCTCCGTATCTTTTAAATAATTTTCTATCAGTATGGCAGAATGCTCATGATAAAATTTTTCTACTTTGATGTCCTCTAATGCTTCTCCTTGTTTGAGTTTGTATTCAGGGATAAGGTCTGAAGCACGTATAGGTCCAAATAGGTTAGAAAAGAGGATTACATGCTTATCAATATAGGTTTGTGCTGTGTGAGGAAGCTTTTCATAGTCTAGATACTCAAATGCCACACCCGTATAACGCTCTATGGCTTTCATTGTAAGTTCATGGATAGTATCTTTTGTGTATTTTAGAATTTCAGATTCTTTTTTGATACCAAACATCTTGGAGAGCTTTTGCATGTCTCCTTGCTGTATAATGTTTGTATAGGTATGTAGAAGCTTCATACGATTAGGGGTAAGTGCCTCAAAAAGCAAGGTACGTATATCAAAAGGATACTCTCCTCCTGATTTTTTGGTTTCACTCGGTGCTAGTAGTATTTTCATAGGAATTACCTCTTAGTATAGTTAGATTTATAGGTAGTATTTTATATAAATTAACTAAAAAAGAGAAATATTTTAAAAATTTTCTCAAAACCCTTGACATTTAAATAAAATTTGTCTATAATTCCCATCCATTTAAAGTATAATAACTTTTTATGATGGTGCTGGTGTAGCTCAGCTGGCTAGAGCAGCTGATTTGTAATCAGCAGGTCGGGGGTTCGAGTCCCTTCACCAGCTCCATAAATTTTATCAGTGTTTGACCAATAAACATTACGGTGAGTTATTCAAGTGGTTAAAGAGATCGGATTGTAAATCCGCCGGCTATGCCTTCGAAGGTTCAAATCCTTCACTCACCACCATGTTAACCGTATGCGGGCGTAACTCAGTGGCTAGAGTTCCTGCCTTCCAAGCAGGCTGTCGAGGGTTCGAATCCCTTCGCCCGCTCCAATATGGTATTTATTTGGGAGCTGATGTGAATTATTATATTTACAAAACTTCACATTACTTACATCAATCAAACATTCATAACAATTTTAAATTTATTAATGCTTCACTATGATAGCATCGCATTCGCTTTGTTAAACGTGTCCGTTAAACAATTACGCCCATATGGCTCAGGGGTAGAGCACTTCCTTGGTAAGGAAGAGGTCGTGAGTTCAAGTCTCACTATGGGCTCCACAACAAAAAACCTGTCAAGTATGGACATAAATAGTACAATGGTGTACTATTTATGTCCATATAGGTTAATATTGACTTAAGAACAATTGGGTATAATACTGCCTTTATTAAATATTTTACGCTAGGAGAATAGCATGGCTAAAGAAAAATTCGAACGAAATAAACCGCATGTTAACATCGGTACTATCGGTCACGTTGACCACGGAAAAACGACATTAACAGCTGCAATCACAATGTGTTTAGGGCTTAAAAATGGTCAAGCGACTATGGATTATGATCAAATTGATAATGCTCCAGAAGAAAGAGAAAGAGGAATTACAATTGCTACTTCTCACGTAGAGTATGAAACTGATGCTAGACATTATGCTCACGTAGATTGTCCAGGTCACGCCGATTATGTTAAAAACATGATTACTGGTGCTGCTCAAATGGATGGTGCTATTCTTGTAATTGCAGCAACTGATGGACCAATGGCACAAACGAGAGAGCATATCCTTCTTTCTAAACAAGTAGGTGTTCCTTACATCGTTATTTTCTTGAACAAAGAAGATCAACTTGATGATGAAGATAAAGAAGAGATGTTAGAGCTTGTAGAAATGGAAGTTCGTGAACTTCTTGAAGAATACGATTTTCCAGGTGACGATACACCAATCATCGCTGGTTCTGCATTCCAAGCACTTGAAGAAGCTAAAGCTGGTACAGAAGGTGAATGGTCAGCGAAAATTTTTGAACTTATGGACGCTGTAGATACTTATATTCCTGAACCAAAAAGAGAAAATGATAAAGATTTCTTGATGGCTATTGAAGATATCTTTACAATTCAAGGTCGTGGTACTGTTGTTACTGGTAAAGTAGATCAAGGTAAAGTATGTATTGGTGACGAAGTTGAAATCGTTGGTCTTAAAGATACACAAAAAACAACTGTAACAGGTGTTGAAATGTTCCGTAAGGAAATGGATTGTGGACTTGCAGGAGATAACTGTGGTGTTCTTATCCGTGGTATCGATAAAGAAGCAGTTCAACGTGGTATGGTTCTTTGTAAGCCAGGTTCAATCAACCCTCATACAGAGTTTGAAGCAGAAATTTATGTTCTTACTAAAGAAGAGGGTGGAAGACATACGCCATTCTTTAACAACTATAGACCACAATTTTATGTGCGTACTACAGATGTAACAGGTTCAGTTCAACTTCAAGAAGGTACAGAAATGGTTATGCCAGGGGACAATGTTAAAGTTAACGTTGTACTTATTGCACCAGTTGCTCTTGAACAAGGTACTAAGTTTGCTATTCGTGAAGGTGGTAGAACTGTTGGTGCTGGTGTTGTTTCTAAGATTATTGCATAGTTTAACATTTACGAGGGCTTAGGCTCTTGTAATTTTTATCATAGGAGATAAGATGAGAGAAACAGTTCACTTAGGTTGTGAGAAATGTACAAGACGTAATTATCACACGAACAAAAACAAAAAGACAACTACCGAAAAACTTGCTCTTAAAAAGTATTGTAAATGGTGTAAATGTCATACAATTCACAAAGAGATGAAGCTTTAAGCTAATCCTTTGTGTCTTCTAGGTATTATTCTATTCTTTTTAGAATATGCCTTTTTATTTTAATATCATTCTAGGCCAATAGCTCAGTTGGTAGAGCACTGGTCTCCAAAACCAGGTGCCGTGGGTTCGAGTCCCTCTTGGCCTGCCACAAAAAAAGGTAACAAATATGGGAAAAATTTCAACATTTATAGAAAACGCGCGAGCGGAGATACATAAAGTTATATTTCCAACAAAAATACAAGTAAGACAAGCATTTTTAGCAGTTATTCTAGTAGTCACTGTAATATCAATATTTTTAGCATTGGTAGACCTTTTAATGGGTGCAATTGTTAAAACAGCATTAGGAGCATAGTTTATGGCTTTTCAATGGTATGCAATTCAAACATATTCAGGATCTGAACAATCGGTAAAACGAGCAATCGAGCAATTGGTTCAAGATTATGGGATAGAAGAAAAAGTTGAACGTATTGTCGTTCCTACAGAAGAAGTCATAGAAGTTAAAAATGGTGAAAAAAAAATCACTGAACGTACACTTTATTCAGGATATGCTTTTGCACATATAGACCTTGATACTGACCTTTGGCACAAGATTCAATCTTTGCCACGTGTATCAAGATTTATTGGTGAGCAAAAGACTCCTACAGCTTTGGCAGCATCTGATGTCAAAAATATCTTAGATAAGATGGAGCAAAAATCTGCACCACGTCCTAAGGTAGATTTTGAAACAGGTGAAATGGTACGTATCGTAGATGGTCCATTCTCCAACTTTACAGGTATTGTGGAAGAGTATGATCTTAACCATGGAACATTAAGATTAAATGTTTCAATTTTTGGTAGAAATACTCCTGTAGAGATACTCTATACGCAAGTAGAAAAAATTCTCTAATTGCTAGTCTTTATATCTTATAGACTTAAAATAAAAAGATAGATATGACCAATTAATCTCAAAGGAAGAACAGATGGCAAAAAAAATAACTGAAAAGTTCAAAATGATGATTCCAGCAGGTGCCGCGAATCCATCACCACCAGTAGGTCCAGCTCTTGGACAACGTGGTGTAAATATTATGGAATTTTGTAAAGCATTTAACGAAAAAACAAAAGATAAAATGGGTTTCAAAATCCCTGTAATTGTAACTGTATATGCGGATAGAAGTTTCACATTTGAAACGAAACAACCACCAGCATCTGATTTAATCAAAAAAGCAGCAGGTATCAAAAAAGGTACAGATAATCCTATTTTAAATAAAGTTGGTTCTATCACTAAAGCACAACTTGATGAAATTATTGAACAAAAAATTGCAGATCTTAATACTAATGATAAAGAAATGGCAGTAAATATTATCGCTGGTTCTTGTAGAAGTATGGGTGTTGAAATCGTAGACTAGTCTTAGACTCGTTTTAGAATAAAGTTCAAAATTAATCTTAACCACATGATTTTAAAATGTGGGAGCATGAAAGCGGAGAAATAAAATGGCAAAAAAACCAAGTAAAAGAAGAGAAGCATTACTTAAAAAAGTAGATGTAACAAAAGCATATGGTATTGATGAGTCAATGAAAGTACTTAAAAGTCTTAAGTCTGCAAAATTTGATGAAACTGTTGAAATTGCATTAAACTTAAATGTTGACCCTAGACATGCCGATCAGATGATTAGAGGATCAGTTGTTCTTCCTAATGGAACTGGTAAAACAGTAAGAGTAGCAGTGTTTGCAAAAGATGCAAAAGCAGACGAAGCTAAAGCAGCTGGAGCTGACCTTGTTGGGGCTGCTGATCTTATTGAAGATATTCAAGCAGGTAAAATTGATTTTGATATCGTAATCTCTACACCTGACATGATGGGTGTTCTTGGTAAAGTAGCAAGAATCCTTGGACCAAAAGGGCTTATGCCTAACCCTAAAACAGGTACTGTTACAATGGATGTAACAAAAGCTGTAACCAATGCTAAAGGTGGACAAGTAAACTTTAGAGTAGACAAAAAAGGTAATATCCATGCTGGTATTGGTAAAATTTCTTTTTCTGAAGAAGCCATTAAAGAAAACCTTGTGAGTTTACTTGAAAAAATAAATAGAGCAAAACCTGCTTCTGCAAAAGGTAGATTCATCACAAATGGTGCTATCTCCTTAACAATGAGTCCTTCTATCACACTAGATACGACAGAACTTATGGACTTAAAATAATTATTTTATTTTAGTATGTTGTGACAGTTTTGTCACAACAGAATAGTTTCAATAAAAGATTAAAAAATTAAAATTTTATTGAGCCTATTTGGTACTCATACATCTTAGATTAAAGACAATAGGGGCGAGAGCTTAATAGATTTATGTGAAAGCATAAGCAGTTGGAATTTCCAACACCCTTTTAGAAATCGGAAGGAGAATATAGATGACTAGAACTAGAAAAGAAGAACTTGTTGCTCAAATGACAGCAGAATTTCAAGGAGCAGGTGCGATTATCGTTTGTGATTACAAAGGTATGAGCGTTGAAAAACTTGAAATTATAAGAAATCTTGCAAAAGCAGAAGATACAAAAGTACAAGTTATAAAGAATAAATTGGCACGAATTGCACTTAAAAATGCAGGATGTGAAGATGTCGAATTTACAGATACTAACCTTGTAATCTGGAGTGATTCACAAATTACACCATGTAAAATTGCTGACAATGCATCCAAAGATTTTAAAGAAACATTTTCAATTAAAACAGGTTTGATTGAATCAAAAATTGCTGATATGGCAACGATTAATGCAATGGCAACACTTCCTGATAGAGATACTCTTATTGGGATGCTTCTCAATGTTTGGAATGCACCAGTGCAGAACTTTACAATCGGAATGGATGCTCTTTCTAAGAAATTAGAAGAAGAAGCGTAGAGAAATAAGAGCCTTAGGGCTTTTTAATTAAAAATAAATATATTTAAGGAATTAATTATGGCAACAACTAAAGAAGATGTTCTTGAGTTTATCTCAAACATGTCAGTACTTGAGCTCTCAGAGCTAGTAAAAGAATTTGAAGAAAAATTTGGTGTATCTGCACAAGCAACAGTCGTTGCTGGTGGTGGAGCAGCAGCAGAAGAAGTAGAAGAGCAAACAGAGTTTGACGTAATTCTTACAGGTGCTGGTGAAAAGAAAATTAATGCAATTAAAGTTGTACGTGCTATCACAGGTCTTGGACTTAAAGAAGCAAAAGG
This sequence comes from Sulfurovum sp., assembly GCA_027062365.1. Classification (GTDB taxonomy): domain Bacteria; phylum Campylobacterota; class Campylobacteria; order Campylobacterales; family Sulfurovaceae; genus Sulfurovum. The sequence continues at coordinate 60,565 of JAMOTK010000072.1, read as the reverse complement.
TGCTGTTGAGGGTGTTCCAACAACACTTAAAGAAGCAGTATCTAAAGACGAAGCTGAAACGATTAAAAAACAAATCGAAGAAGCTGGTGCTACGTGTGAACTTAAATAAGTCTTTTGACTTATTTATGGAGACTAAGCCCTTTGGCTTAGTCTCACCCTACAGATATAGTTAAAAGCTATTCGGAGACATTTCATACCCTCCACGCATAGTTTCTTTGTGTATCTAAATAGGGTCATGCTTCATGACTCATAAAACGATATTAATCATTTAAACAATTATTAAACACTATTCCTAAGGACAAATATGCTAAATTCTTTGCATTCTGGTAACAGACTTCGTGTTGACTTTTCTAAAACACCAAGAGAAATTGAAATTCCAAACCTTCTTCAATTACAACAAAAAAGTTATGAAAACTTTTTGATGTTAGGAGAAAAAGATAGAAAAAACTCTACACTTGAAAGAGTCTTCCGTTCGGCTTTTCCTATCCATGACCAACAAAATAGAATTACACTTAACTATAAAAATTCTGAAATAGTCAAACCAAAATATACAGTGCGTGAGTGTATGGAAAGAGGACTTACCTATTCTGTCTCTTTAAAAATGAATATCTCTTTAACTATTTGGAATAGAGATGAAAAAACAGGCGAAAGAATTGACCCTAGAGAGATAAAAGAACAAGCCGTTTTTGTACGTGATATTCCTTTGATGACAGAGAGAACTTCTTTTGTTGTAAATGGTGTTGAGCGTGTTATCGTCAATCAACTTCACCGTTCTCCAGGGGTTATCTTCAAAGAAGAAGAGGGGACAACAGTAGGTTCACCTATGTTATACTCTGCTCAAATTATCCCTGACCGTGGTTCATGGTTGTATTTCGAGTATGATTCAAAAGAGATACTGTATGCACGTATCAATAAAAGAAGAAAAATACCAGTAACGATTCTTTTTAGAGCCTTAGATTATTCTAAAGATGATATTGTAAAACTTTTCTATACAACCAAAGAAATTACGATTAAAGACAATAGATTTTTAACTAAATTTGATGTTAATGACTTTTTGGGTAGAGCCGATTATGATGTTAAAGACATTGATGGTAAAACTATCGTAAATGCAGGAAAAAGACTCACAAAGAAAAAAGCACAAAAACTTGTAGAAGAGGGCTTAGAATGGATTGAATATCCTGTAGATGTTCTGATGGATAGACATTTAGCGACAGCTGTGATTGATCAAGAGAGTGGCGAAGTACTATATGATGTGGTAGCTCCTTTAGATGAAGCCAAACTCAAAAAGATGTTAGAACAAGGTATTGAAACCATTGATATTATCAATGACTTAGCAGATGGAGCAGACCGTTCTATTATCAATGCCTTTATCGCAGACCATGAGAGTCTTAGATTACTTAAGCAAACCGAAGAGATAGAAGATGAAAATATACTTTCAGCGATTCGTATCTATAAAGTGATGCGTCCAGGTGAACCAGTTACACCTGAAGCTGCAAAAGCATTCTTAAGACAACTTTTCTTTGACCCTGAGCGTTATGACCTTACTAAGGTAGGTCGTATGAAGATGAACCACAAACTAGGGCTTGATATTCCAGAGTATGCAACGGTTATTACCTCTGAAGACCTTATCAATACGGTAAAATACCTCATTAAAGTCAAAAATGGTCAAGGGCATATTGATGACCGTGACCACTTGGGTAACAGACGTATTAGAGCTATTGGTGAGCTTTTAGGTAATGAACTTCATAATGGTCTTATCAAGATGCAAAAAGCCATTAGAGATAAAATGACAACAGTTTCTGGTACACTTGATGAACTCATGCCTCATGACTTGGTAAACTCTAAAATGATTACCAATACTATCTTGGAGTTTTTCTCTTCAGGGCAACTTTCACAGTTTATGGATCAGACCAATCCACTCTCAGAAGTGACACACAAAAGAAGACTTTCAGCCCTAGGTGAAGGTGGTCTTGTCAAAGAAAGAGCAGGATTTGAAGTTAGAGATGTACATCCTACGCATTATGGTCGTATCTGTCCTATTGAGACGCCAGAGGGTCAAAATATTGGACTTATCAATACACTAGCAACGTATTCCAAAGTAAATGAACATGGATTTATTGAAGCCCCTTATAAAGTGGTCAAAGATTGTCAAGTGATGGATGAGATTGTGTATATCACTGCCACACAAGAAGAGGATAAATGTATTGCTCCTGCTTCGACTGTAGTAAGTGAAGATGGGCATATTGTTGAAGAGCTTATCGAAACACGTCTTAATGGTAATATTGAACTTAATGATGCCAAACGTGTGGATTTGATTGATATTTCTCCGTTGATGATTTCTGGTTCTGCTGCGGCTCTTATTCCTTTCTTGGAACACGATGATGCCAACCGTGCATTGATGGGTTCAAACATGCAACGTCAAGCTGTGCCTTTGCTCAAAACAGATGCACCAGTGGTTGGTACAGGTATGGAAGCTATCGTATCTCGTGATGCATGGGAATGTGTCAAAGCAAAAAGAGCAGGTACGGTAGAGAAGATTGATGCTAAAAATATTTATATTATGGGTGAAGATGAAAGTGGTGTATTTATAGACCACTATCCACTCGAAAAGAATATGAGAACCAACCAAAATACAACCTTTACACAAACACCTATTGTAAAACTAGGCGATAAAGTAACTGCCAAACAAGTTATCGGTGATGGTGCAAATATGGATCAAGGGGAATTGGCCATTGGTAAAAATATCATGGTAGCCTTTATGCCTTGGTATGGATATAATTATGAAGATGCGATTGTTATCTCTGAAAAGATTTTGATAGAAGATACCTTTACTTCTGTGCATACGTATGAGAAAGAAGTAGAAGCTAGAGAGCTTAAACATGGTACAGAAGAGATTACTAGAGACATTCCTAATATCCGTGAAGATGAGTTACTGCATCTTGATGAATCAGGAATTGTATCCATGGGTACGTATGTCAAACCTGGTATGATTTTGGTAGGTAAAGTTTCTCCAAAAGGTGAGATAAAACCTACACCAGAAGAGAGACTTTTACGTGCTATCTTTGGTGAAAAAGCAGGGCATGTGGTCAATAAATCACTCTATTGTCCTGCTTCTATGGAAGGTGTGGTTGTTGATATCAAAGTCTTTACTAAAAAAGGCTATGAAAAAGATGCACGTGCTATCCAAGCCTATGAAGAAGAAAAAGGTATCTTAGATGGAGATCATCATGATCAGTTATTGATGATAGATAGAGAGGCAATCTTACGTATTGCCCATTATCTAGGAAGTCAGGCATTGAGTAAAGATGTGACTATCGCTGAAGAAGAGTACAAAGTAGGAGACATCATACCTGAAGAGATTATCAAAGGTGTGAATAGATTTGCCTTAGGTGGTGTGGTACAGTCGTATTCATCAGAGGTACAAAATGAGTATGAAAGCCTTAAAAATTATTTCTTAAAACAGAAGAAAAAACTTAAAAATGCACATGAAGAGAAACTTATCGTACTTGAAAAAGATGATATTCTTCCTTCAGGTGTAACAAAATTAGTCAAGATTTATATTGCTACAAAGCGTAAGCTTAAAGTCGGAGATAAAATGGCTGGTCGTCACGGAAACAAAGGTATTGTTTCTAATATCGTACCAGAGATTGATATGCCATATATGGAAGATGGACGTGCTGTAGAGATTATCCTTAATCCTCTAGGTGTTCCATCTCGTATGAACATCGGACAAATTCTTGAAGTGCATTTAGGTCTTGTAGGTAAGAGACTAGGAGAGCAAATTCAAGTCATGTTTAATGAAAAACAAGAGACTTTCATCCAAGATCTTAGAGCCAAGATGATAGCGATTGCTGATGTGGCAAAACTCATGAAGGGTAAAGAAGTCTTGACTGCTATGAGTGATGAAGATTTACTTAAATATGGTAGAGATTGGTCAACAGGTGTCAAATTTGCTGCCCCTGTATTTGAAGGTACGAACCAAACTGAGTTTGATAAATTGTTTGAAATGGCAAAGATTGACAGTGATGGTAAAATGGTATTATTTGATGGGAAGACGGGTGAACAGATGATTGAACGTGTGAACGTTGGGTATATGTACATGCTAAAACTCCATCACCTTGTGGATGAAAAAGTCCATGCACGTTCCACAGGACCATATTCATTGGTAACACAACAACCAGTCGGTGGTAAAGCACTCTTTGGTGGACAAAGGTTTGGAGAGATGGAAGTATGGGCATTAGAAGCGTATGGTGCATCACATACCCTTAAAGAGATGTTGACGATTAAATCTGATGATGTTGAAGGTCGTGCCAAAGCATACAAAGCGATTACCAAAGGTGAGTCTGTACCAGAATCAGGTGTTCCTGAGACGATGTTCGTTCTTACTAAAGAGCTTCAAGCCTTAGGGTTAGATACAGAACTATATGAGAGTAAAAAAGAAGTGGAGGGTGAAAATGAGTAAGTTTTTAGAGAATTTAACACTAATTGATCTTAACAGTGAAGAGAGACCAAAGGATATAGCAGCACTACAATTAAGGGTTGCTAGTCCAGAAAAAGTACTTTCATGGTCTTATGGTGAAGTAAAAAAACCAGAAACGATTAACTACCGTACACTTAAACCTGAAAGAGATGGACTTTTTTGTGCCAAAATTTTTGGTCCTATTCGAGACTATGAGTGTCTTTGTGGTAAATACAAAAAGATGCGTTATAAAGGCGTAGTCTGTGAAAAATGTGGGGTTGAAGTTACATCTTCTAAAGTAAGAAGAAACCGTATGGGTCACATTGACCTTATTGCTCCTGTGGCACATATTTGGTATGTCTCTTCATTGCCTTCACGTATTGGTACACTTTTGGGTGTAAAGATGAAAGATTTAGAGCGTGTACTTTATTATGAAGCATATATTGTAAAATCAGCAGGAGAAGCATCGTATGATAGCGAAGGTACAAACCTTGTAGCAAAATATGATGTATTGAATGAAGAACAATATCAGCAAATAGAACAACGTTTTGGAGATACAGGATTAGATGCTAGAATGGGTGGAGAAATTGTCCAAGAGCTTCTAGCTGACCTTGACTTGGTAGAAATGTTTAATCAACTTAAACTTGATATCCAAGCCACTAAATCAGAAGCAAAAAGAAAGACTATTGTAAAACGTCTTAAAGTCATTGAAGCATTTTTACACTCAGGAAATCGTCCAGAGTGGATGATGCTTACACAACTTCCAGTGCTTCCACCTGATTTACGACCACTCGTAAGCCTTGATGGTGGTAAATTTGCTGTCTCTGATGTCAATGACCTGTACAGAAGAGTCATCAACCGTAACCAACGTCTTAAACGTCTAGTAGAACTTGATGCACCAGAAATCATCGTAAGAAATGAAAAGCGTATGCTTCAAGAAGCTGTGGATGCCTTGTTTGATAATGGTAGACGTGGAAATGCTGTAAAAGGTGCAAACAAAAGACCACTTAAATCACTCTCCGAAGTGATTAAAGGTAAAACAGGACGTTTTAGACAAAACCTTCTAGGAAAACGTGTCGATTTCTCTGGACGTTCTGTTATTGTTGTTGGACCAGATTTACGTATGGATCAATGTGGACTACCTAAGATTATGGCGATTGAGCTATTTAAGCCTCATCTTATGGCAAAACTCGAAGAAAAAGGGTATGCTACTACGCTGAAACAAGCCAAAAAAATGATAGAGAAAAAAGAGAATGAAGTATGGGAATGTTTGGAAGAAGTGGTTGAAAACTATCCAATCTTACTAAACCGTGCGCCAACGCTTCACAAACTTTCTATCCAAGCCTTTCACCCACGTTTGATTGAAGGTAAAGCGATTCAATTACATCCACTTGTCTGTTCTGCGTTCAACGCCGACTTTGATGGGGATCAAATGGCTGTACATATCCCACTTTCAGATGAAGCGATAGCCGAAGCAAAAGTCTTGATGTTGGCTTCTATGAACATTTTACTTCCAGCTTCTGGTAAAGCGATTGCCGTACCTTCACAAGATATGATTTTGGGTCTTTATTATTTGACACTAGAAAAAAATGATGTTAAAGGTGAGCATAAACTTTTTGCAAATGTAGAAGAAGTTGAAATTGCTTTTGAACAAAATGCACTAGATTTAAATGCACGTATTAGAACCCTCATTGATGGACGTATTGCTAAATCAACTGCAGGAAGATTGATTTTGAAATCAATTATTCCTGATTATGTACCTGAAAAATATTGGAATAAAATACTTAAGAAAAAAGACATCGGTACTTTGGTTGACTACATTTATAAAATAGGTGGTGTTTCTGAAACTGCAGGTTTCCTAGATGACCTTAAGGATATGGGTTTCAAGTATGCAACTAAAGTGGGTGTTTCAATCTCTATTGATGATATTAAAATTCCAGAAATGAAAGTAGGTCATGTACTCACTGCCAAAGATGATGTAAAAGAAATTCAACGTCAATACTCTGGGGGACTTCTTACCGACCAAGAGCGTTACAACAAAATTATTGATATTTGGACAGATGCGAACAACCAAATTGCAGAAGGTCTTAGAACTTTAATTAAAAATGATAAAGATGGATTTAACTCCGTACACATGATGGCAGATTCTGGGGCTAGGGGTTCAGCTGCTCAGATTAGACAGCTCTCAGGTATGAGGGGTCTTATGGCAAAATCAGATGGTTCTATTATTGAAACACCGATTACTTCAAATTTCCGTGAAGGTCTAAATGTACTTGAATACTTTATTTCAACACACGGAGCAAGAAAAGGTCTAGCAGATACAGCACTTAAAACTGCCAATGCTGGTTACTTAACAAGAAAACTGATTGATGTTGCTCAAAATGTAAAGATTGCCGTGACTGATTGTGGTACACATGAAGGTGTGGAAGTATCTGATATTGTTGTGGGTAATGAAATGATTGAACCACTCTCAGATAGAATCTATGGTAGAGTCTTAGCCGAAGCCATTATCGACCCTATCACTTCTGAAGTACTCGTATCTGAAGGTACAATGATAGATGAAGAGACGACTGTCAAGGTACAAGAAGCAGGGGTACGTTCTGTAGTGATTAGAACACCATCTACGTGTAAGACAGACAAAGGTATCTGTGCTAAATGTTATGGTCTAAATATGGCAGATAACAAAGTCGTCAAACGTGGGGAAGCAGTTGGTGTTATCGCGGCTCAGTCTATTGGAGAGCCTGGAACGCAACTGACACTTCGTACCTTCCATACAGGTGGTACAGCCACAGCAGGAAAAGAAGAGCGTTCAGTCATTGCCACAAAAGAAGGTTTTGTAAGATACTATAACCTCAATGTCTATAAAAATACAGAAGAAAACCTTATCGTTGCAAACAGAAGAAATGCTGGTATCTTATTGGTTGAACCTAAGATTAAAGCAGTTATCTCTGGTAAGATTTCTATCATTGTCGTGCATGATGAGATAGTCGTTTCTGTTATCGCTAAAGGTAAAGATGAAGTCAAGTATAACCTTAGAAAAACAGAAGTAGCGAAGTCAAATGAACTTGCAGGTGTAGGTGGAAAGGTAGAAGGAAAACTCTTCTTGCCTTTAACTCATGGAGACAGTGTAAAAGAGGGTGACTCTATCGTTGAAGTCATTAACGAGGGTTGGTCTGTACCATCGCGTATCCCTTTTGCTTCTGAACTCAAAGTTGAAAATGGCGCACCTGTGACACAAGAAGTGATTTCTGAGTCTAAAGGTGTGGTAAAATACTTCTTGCTTAAAGGGGATTACCTTGAAGCACATAAAGAGAGTAAAGTGGGTGAAAAAGTTGTTGAAAAAGGACTTTTTGCTGTGGTTGTTGATGAAAACAATAGAGAAGCAGCCAGACATTATATCTCAAGAGGTTCTGTCCTTAAGATAAATAATGATGCCGTCATCGCTAGAGGAGATGTCATCTCAGCCCCAGAGACATCATCACAAGTGGTCATCGCTGAATGGGACCCTTACTCAGAACCAATTATCGCAGAGCAACAAGGTACGTTGAAGTTTGAAGATATTATCCCAGGGGTAACAGTCGTCGAGCAATTTGATGAGATTACAGGAGATACACGACTCGAACTTAATGAGTATATCCCCGCAGCCTATAAACCAGCAATTATTCTTGCTACAGAAGACGGAGAGTTGATTCGTTATCAGCTTGAACCAAAGTCGAGTTTATTTGTCAACGATGGGGATACGATTAACATTGCAGATATTTTGGCTAAGACACCAAAAGCAGCGATTAAGTCACAAGATATTACAGGGGGTCTTCCTAGAGTTTCTGAACTCTTTGAAGCAAGACGTCCTAAAGATATTGCACTGATTGCTCAAATTGATGGTGTGGTAAGCTTTGGTAAACCATTACGTGGTAAAGAGAGACTTATCGTATCAGGTGACAATGGTCAAATGACAGAACAGTTTGTGGATAAAAATAAATCACCATTAGTTAATGTCGGCGAATATGTACATGCTGGTGAAAAACTAACCGATGGTATCATCTCTAGTCATGACATTTTAGCCTCACTAGGTGAGAAAGCATTGTATGAATATATCGTCTCAGAAGTACAAATGGTATACCGTCGTCAAGGGGTTAATATCTCAGATAAACATATCGAGATTGTTACCTCACAGATGATGAGACAGGTTAAAGTAGTTGAATCTGGTGATTCAAGATTTATCGCAGGAGATATTATCTCACGCCGTAAGTTCCAAGAAGAGAATGAATCTGTGATTAAGCTAGGGGGAGAGCCATCTATTGCTGAGCCACTTCTTATTGGTATCACACGTTCAGCAGTTGGCGCTGATTCTATCATCTCTGCTGCATCGTTCCAAGATACGACTAAGGTATTGACTTCTGCATCTATCGCAGGTACAGTTGATGTCTTAGAAAACTTGAAAGAAAATGTTGTTATTGGTCGTCTCATCCCAGTAGGTACTGGTATGATAGACAATGAAGATATTATCCTTACTCCTGCTTCAGAGTAGGGTTGACTCTCTACCCATCGTTATGATGGGTAGTTGATACTTATTTTATAAAAACTTCTTCTGCATTTTTAGGTGCTGTAAATACAAAATCACTCTTACTGATACTAGACGCTTTTTTCCAATGAATGGTGGTTGCTTTATAGGCATGAATCTTACTTGTTTTATCTATAATTCGGTAATGCTTCACACGAGGTATCTCTCCTGTAGTAATCCAAACATGTACCTCTTTAGATTTATTTGCAAAAGCAATATAATGACAGGCTTCTCCTGCTACATCCATGATACCAAAATTTTTGTTACGTGTAAACTTAATACGCTTTCCCATATTGCTATAGATAAGTTGTGCCAAGGGTGATTGAATTTCATATCTCTCAAAAAGATTGTCTAAAGCATCTTCGATACTCTTGGGTGTTTTTATCTTTACGTACATATTTTTATCATAATCATACACAGTATATTGACCATTATTAAGGTAATTATCTCGATGTTTTATATCCCCTTTGATATTCACACGTAATTGATTGGGGCGATTGACCTTCACTGAGACTTGGTGCTTGTTTGTCCCCTCATCTGAATGATTGACAATGGTTGCATCAAACGCATAGTTTTGATAACTGTCTATCACACTATAGGTCTTTTGGGCAATCTCTTTGGGGCTTAGTGTTTGTGCTAAAAGAATCGTGCTACTTAGTACGATAGTGAGTCCTGTAGCGAGTAAAAGTTTTTGTGCTGATTTCATAATCAAGTTCCTTTAAAATATTTTTTGTGTGGCTAATAGATGTTTAGATTACTGTGAAGCACTAGATGCAACAGCAGCACCGACAATCATACCTGCTACAACGGCTGCTCCATTATTATGATTATGGTAACTACCTCCACCATAGTACCGTCCTCCACCATGGTGAACATTGACATTCACGTTACGATTACGGTTCACATTACGGTTACGGTTTACATTACGGTTACGGTTTACATTTCTATTTCGATTTCTAGCTTCTGCTGTATTAAAAATGGAGATACTCACCTCAAATCCCTCTGAGACTAAGGGATTGACACTTTTAAGACTAACCGATGGTGAAAAAAGTCCTACACCTAAGGCAACAATAGCAAACTTCGCTATAAAGTTATTTTTAATTTTCATGTTTTTTCCTTTTTGATACATATTAAATACCCTTATAGTATAGCATGAAATAAGAAGATATATTAAGGCATAGCATTTGAAGCGTAGGGGACTTTCTTTTGTTGTATCACTAGGTTACGTAATGATTATCTCATTTTATCTCTTTTAAAACCCAAAAACCCAAATTAAAACCAGTTTTTCAAGTTTTAAAGAATGACACGCCTATCTATGAAATCCAAGCCAAGGCTTCTTTAACCTCAGACACTTCAAAGTGCTTTTCTCCAATACCTAGCATCTTTGCAAATTGACTATCAACAAGAATAAGCCATTTCCATACCACACTGTCTGTAACGATAGCAATCTTATCAAAGCGTTTGACATGCTTCATCAACCACTTTATATCTTCCCATCCTGCCTCTGTCCCCCATGAAGCATTTTCTCCCAAAATAATCATCACAGAAACGCTTTCATATCTCTCTAACACTGCCTCAAGTTTGGCTATCCATCGCTGTTCTTCTTCTAAACTCACTTTCCCTTGTATCTCAAACGCCAAAACTGAACCTTGACTCTCTGCTAATTCTTTTATCATTTCTTGTCCTTTTTAATTTAATCAATCAACCACAAAATAGATTTTGTACCATAGACCTCTTTTGGTTGGGACTCCCAATCTTTCTTGGCTAACCAATTTCGTAGAGAGGCTCTTTGTTTTTTTTCTATAATATTTTGCATCTCTTTATATCCTTCATACATTTTAGTACGAGGAATAGCTTTTTGTACAAAAAGTTCACAATAAATCGCTGTAACACTTTGATATAAAATCTCTTTTTGATACATCTCTCTGTAGTGCTTACGAACAAATCGTGCTTTATCTTTTAAGATATACTTTCTTGAAGAACTCTTCCATAAGCCTTGCATTTTTTATCCTAGGATATTATAAATTTTCTCAAATGAGAAGAAATACCCTAATGGTCAAAATAGCCTTTATTATTTAATAATATTTTCATTTTTCCTTCCTCCACCAAACAACCAATCCACCCAACAAAACCAACACCCCAAGAATCTGCATCCAAGTAGAGTAAATATACTACAATTTAAAAAACATCCAATCTTTTTTAGGGAATTTTTGAAACCCAATATCTTTATATATTTTTTCTAGTCTTTGACTATCAGGGAGCAAAACCAAAGACCTTAGACCTACTTTTTCTTGTATCTCTTTGGCTATTTCAATGGCAAATTCAATGAGATAAATAGATGTTTTTGTATTCTCTAATACTTCTAAACTGACACCTCTATAGAGCTTGTTTACAAATAAATAATCCACTTGCAACGAAGGAAGAGAATCAATAGAAGTGACAGATAAAGCAATAAACCCAAGCGTTTTTTCTTTGTTCATTAAAACATATAAAACACTACTAGACTTTAAAACCCTTTTACAAATATCCTTTATAAAAATGCTTTCTCTCTGTCCTTGTTCAGCATCATTCGTACATTCCACATCAGATAATATTTTGATATGAAGTTGATATGAAGTTGATAGGGAGCATTTTTTGAAGTATATTTTTTAAATTTTAACAAGTTATACTATTTTATACTTTCTTGAAGTAGCTCTTTTGATAAGCTTTTTATTTACAGGAGCATTTTCAAAAATTTTTCTCTCTTTTGATGTTAATTTCTTAGGTGGGGAAACATACACCACTTTATTATTTACAATAATCAATCCCATAACAATACTCCTTAAATAGATTTTTATAAGACATAATATCTTTTTTTTAGTAGGAACCTTTTTTTGTTTGTTGTATAGTATATCTAAGCCATAAATAATTTATGCTAAAATCTATCTACACTATATATATCCAAGGAATTTTTATGTCTCACTTCAAATTATTGACCAGACTCTCATTTGTTAGCTTTGCTTGTTTAGCTGTGTATGCTAATACTCCTTCTGATGACTTCATCATAGAAAAAGAAAACAAAACCATAGAAGCCATACTCAAAGCAGATGAAAACATAGGCACAAGAAGCAACAAAAGCCTAAACGAAGAAAAGACATTAGCCATGCTTTGTGTTGTCACAAATTTTATTTTGAGTGAAAAGGAAGAAGTGCTTGACCAACCAACAGAATTTAATGTGACATATATAGCAAGTAATAACCCAGGAACAGGAACGCCAATAGTGACTCCATCCGGAACGATTACCAGCCCCGACCAAAAAATCGAATACATCGAAGTAAACGGATTTAGAATTAATATTAATGAACATCAACATACTTTTTTAGGGGGGAGTTTTAATGGAAATACTTTAAATATTGATGTGAAATTAGAAGGAAAAGCTGTTTTAGAAAATTACTCAGCGTAATAATAAAAAAATTCTGGAATTTTTCCAGAAAAAATGTGAGAAAGTATCGTGAGGAAGTGAGAAATTGTTTTTTTAACCCAAGTGAAGTATGAGTATAAATACTAGAGAAAGTAAAACGGAAAAAACAGGAGATGATTTAGGAAATGAGATAAAAATCAATCCGTAGGGGCGAACCCATGTGTTCGCCCTTAGATAGAACCTAACCTTCAATAGAAAAGGCTCAGGCGTTAAAAATACACTTTTTACAAATCTCACTATCTCCCATCCCCATTCCAAGCCAAAAAAAGCTATAATCCCCCGTACCCTTTTTCGGTAAATGGGGTAGTGTTCTTCTTTTCATATTGAGTGGGTGGGCTTGAAGCTACGATGCTTTGGCATAGGCAGGGTTATCTCATTGGAAAGGGTACGATATGGAAACATTATTTAGCGTACTGTTTTTGATACTTGGAAGTATGAGAGTTACGATTATGTGGCTTAATTACAAAGAGTGTAAGAAGCACAAGGACACAGACAAAAACTAAATGTTTAGTCTCACAAGATATAGGAAGCGACAACTTCCTATATTTCTGTGTACCCTTTCCATTATTCTACACAAGAAACTTTAAAATAAGATAAAAATAGGAATGCTACTTCTTCCTCCTCCACCAAAAAATCAATCCAAGCAACAGCAATAAACCCCCAAAAACCTGCACCCAAGCAGAGACCAAAATACTCTTATTCACTATCTTATTATGCATCTCATTATCCACTTTCACCCCTGCATATTTCGCAGTATGCACGAGCAATGAAACGGCTAAGTCTTCATTTGGCATCTCTTGGTGACAGCTCAAACACGCACCAGATCTATCTAATTTATCTCTTGTTTCTGAGTCCAAAGCTTGTGAGAGTTTCCAATGGTTTCCTACTGTTTGTACTTGTGTGCCGTTTTCGTCTATCATTACTGAGAAATCGTGTTTTAGGTTTGGGTATGGCAGGGATTTGTTCGTCTGTGCCTTTGACTAATAGGCGTTTTTGTGCGTCCATGAGGTCAACGATGGTGGTTTTGCTTTGGTCTGCGAAGTATTTACCTCCGTTGATGCCTTTTCCTTGGGCTTTTAGGGTGCTGTGACAAGATTCACAAGTGCGTGATTTTTTGCTGATGGTGTGAGGTTGTACGGGTGACATTACGATGGAGTTTATGCCGTCTTTTGGTACAGGCATTGTGCCATTGTTTTCTACGCCTTGAAGTTTGAAGATATGGTTTTGTAAAAGCGTATTTCCCTCTTTGCCAATGACTGTGAGTGAGACTTGACAGCCTGGGATAGTCGGCGATACGCGTCCTTCTCCATTTTGGCTAAGTGCTGGGTCTTCCCACCTAAGATAACTTCGTGTTTCGGTGACTTTACCATCTACTAGAAACTCTTTTAGGCTATCTACATCGCCTGTTTTACCATTGACATGGTGCTTTGTAACCACTCACCCCTATCTAACAGTCAAACCTTAACCCAAACTTCCTAAAAAACACCAACCCCAGAAATGACATCCCTCAAAGCGTTAAATTCATTCAAGCCTCTCTTGCGAGAGGTATCCACAATAGAACAAATTAGATTTAGGTACAATTATCTATAAATCTTTACTCTTTCATAATTGCTTTATCTCTTGCTAATGGTAATGATAGAACCCTAAATCCTAAATTGCTATCCATCGTCAAAGCATTCCTCATAATAGCATAAATATCCTCTGTACTCATATTATCATCAAGTACCCAAACACATGAGAATTTTTCTACCGTCTCAATATCAGAGCAAAAACTTTGGCTTCTATAAGAAGCTAGTTTACACATAAATATTCTTTTTTATCCATTGAAGAAAGTGTTACAGCATTTCTTATAGTGTCTTCAATTCTTGCAAATAGTTCATCTTCTAGCTCACCTTTATACTGTAAATAACCATCATTCCAAGCTTCTTCTATTTTATCTTGATGTTCATGGGTAATGTTTTTTAAATCAATAATTGTTTTTTTGAAAAAGTATTTACTTTCACCCACTTCAATAATTACCGTATCAATAAGATTATCAGTGTTTGTATAATAATGACTTTCTACTTGTGAAGTTGGGAGAACAATATTAATTGGATAATCATTTACCATACAATTTAAAGTAACCCAATATTTATTACGTTCTCCTCCATCTTTAAAACTATAGTCTTCCCAATAATATATAGAGCCTCTCTTTATATGAAGATAATCATCAAAATTCACAATAAATTATTGCTCCACTTTATACATACCAAAATTATCTCCAAATGATGTTTTTTCTTTATATAAATAATTAATAAATTTTCTATCTTCCATATTATCAACCATATTATATAGTGAAATAGGTTGCCTCATATCTACAGATTTCCAAGCTCTTGTTTTATGGGAGAGTTCTGATATATCTTCTGTATTCATAGTTTTAAATTCATCCACTACGTTTTCTAAGATTTCTATTTCTGATATACTCAAAAAATCTTTGTCATATCGTATGTTATCATTAGCTTGAAAGTGATACATTTTATTATTATTAGAAAGCAATTTTGTTTTAATTTCAAGATAATGATTAATAATCTTTGCTTCTTCTTCATATTCTAATGAATATCCTATATTCTGACGCAAAGATAAAGCATCACCTAAAAGGGCATTCGTAGATTCTGGAACGGGCCCATGTCTAAGCTTTGTATAGGGAGTATTAAAAATTGTTTTCTTATATTTTTCAAGATGATATTTATCTGCATAGAAAAGTAATTTCATAAGTTTTACTCGTCCAAAATATTGCATATCATGTTCAAGAAAAAAAAGAATAGTTTGTGCTATTTTATATATATCTTTATATTGTCTGTTATATCTCATCTATCTATCTCCTTTCTTGCAACTTTTCTATATAATCTATGATTTTAACATTTTTATATTATATCAAAAATACCATTTAAAGTATCATTATTTCCCTCTCCTCCACCAAAAAACCAACCCACTCAACAAAACCAAACCCCCAAAAACCTGCACCCAAGCACTCACCAAAACACTCTTATTCACAATCACATTATGCATCTCATTATCCACTTTCACCCCTGCATATTTCGCAGTATGCACGAGCAATGAAACGGCTAAATCTTCGTTTGGCATCTCTTGGTGACAGCTCAAACAAGCTCCACTTCTATCTAGTTTATCTCTTGTTCCTTTGTCCAAGGCTTGGGAGAGTTTCCAGTGGTTTCCTACTGTTTGTACTTGTGTGCCGTTTTCGTCTATCATGACTGAGAAATCGTGCTTTAGGTTAGCAATGGCAGGGATTTGTTCGTCTGTGCCTTTGACGAGTAGGCGTTTTTGTGCGTCCATGAGGTCAACGATGGTGGTTTTGCTTTGGTCTGCAAAGTATTTGCCTCCGTTGATGCCTTTTCCTTGGGCTTTTAGCGTGGTATGACAGCTTTCACAAGTCCGTGATTTTTTACTGATGGTGTGAGGTTGGACGGGGGACATGACAATGGAGTTTATGCCGTCTTTTGGTACAGGCATTGTGCCGTTGTTTTCTACGCCTTGGAGTTTGAAAATGTGATTTTGTAAAAGCGTATTTCCGTCTTTGCCAATGACAGTGAGAGAGACTTGACAACCTGGGATAGTCGGCGATATGCGTCCTTCTCCATTTTGGCTGAGTGCTGGGTCTTCCCATCGTAAATAGCTCCGTGTTTCGGTGACTTTGCCATCTACTAAAAAGTCTTTTAAGCTATCTACATCTCCAGTTTTTCCATTGACGTGGTGCTTGGATGCTTCCAAATAATCGGGGTTTTGATTGCCATTGGAATAATCAATTTTGACATGACAACCATAACATTGAGGGGCCCAAGTAGCGTGACAAGTGTAACATTCCAATTTGTCCGTATGGGCTTGGATTTGATCCATGGCTACCAAGCCTTCTTTAGAGATTTTGTTCTCTTTTTTGAGAAGTTTGAGAGGTTTGAGTTCTACATCTTTTCCCGAAGAGAGGTGCATGATGATTTTGTCTCCATGACGCACAGCTTTGGTCAGGGGATTACCACGAGCAGAGAGCAAAAAGCCATCGCCTTTATCTTTTGGGATTGCTCCTTGTTTGAGATATTCGGCTAGAGTATTCGTTGTGCCTCTTGCTTTTCCTGTTTTGGGTTTGGTGGCAAATTCATCAGAATATCCCAAAGGCAATTCCCACGGATACTTTTGTGTCGTCCCATGACAATCTTGACACTCTATCTCCACAGCCCCCAAATTTGCCCCACGAAAGAAGCCATCGCCGTGCATATCATTAGAAGTATGGCAATCTTGACAAAGCATTCCTTTTGAATAATGTATATCCTCAGTGAGGTGCAAATAGCGTTTGGTATGAAGCTTGGGCTGACCGTTTCCTTGGTCGTCAAAGGTGGCTTGATAGTTGGTTTCCATTAGCCCTTGGTAGCTCACCCCTATGCGTTTCCCACGGTTATGACAAGTCGTACAAGTCTCTACTGGAATACCTGAATAGTTGATGTCGTGAACACTTACTTTGACCTTGCGTGACGATTGAATGGAATGCACAAGCATGTGACCATCTTCTTTTTTGGAAATACTCTTGTCTTTGCCTTCATACAGTCCTGCGTTGGAGTACGGCACATGACAAGACGCACAGCCAATGCCTCTATAATCTCCTCTTCGCTTTCGCCCTTGCCCTCCCGTATGACAACGCAAACATTCTTGACGCAGATAAGTATAGACTGATAGGGTTGGGTCAATTTCTATCTCTTCGGCTGTAGGTGCTTGGGGTAGTTCTTTTGTCTTGTCCAAAAAGCCTTGGGGTTCAAGTCTCTTCAGTGCGTCCATGTAGTTTTGGTAGCTTTGTGTGCCTAAGCGTTTGTGTGGGTCGGGGTTTTTTCCTCCAAAATTTGTATAAGTATGCTTATATCCCTCTTTTGCCCCAAATCCCCACAATGCCCCATGAATTTTGCCTTGTTCTGTTGCCATAAGATTGTTTTCTTGGGCTGATACTTGGTTTTGATGACACATACCACAAGTATTTTTGTTTATCCACGGACTCGCAGGATAAGGATAAAATGCCTTTGGTCCTTCATGGTCTTTGAAATAACTTAGTGTACCTTGATGGGCTTTTTCTTTTGTGGTCTCAGTAGGAGAACCTCCATGACAAATGATACAATCATTGCCTTTTGCCCCTGCCTCATCGGCTTTATGCAAAATAGCTTTCATCATTTCAGAATCTCTATCACGAATATCTTCTACACCTTCGTGACAGACGATACAGCCATTGTCTAATTGGGCAAAGAGATACGCCGAAGATAAGAGTAAAAGAATAATAATTTTTTGCATTTTGAACGCTCCAAGAGAAAAGTTGTGTATTATAACAAATATTCATAGTAGATTTACACGATTATGTTATAATTTTCTAAACTTTAAAACAAAAATGGATATACCTATGAAAAAAATTGTACTATTTATTATGATTGCACTCTTTACATTTACTCATGCTAGAGTTGTAGATGCCATTGCTATGGTGGTAGAGGGTGAGCCTGTGACAACTGCTGAGATACGAGCTATACGGACACAAATGGGTGTTTCTAAGAAAAAAGCTATTGATATTCTTATCCAAGATAGACTTCAAAAATCTGCGATGAGAGATATTGTCATTGATGAAGCACTGATTGATGGGAAAGTCAAAGAAATTGCTTCTCAAAACAATATTAGTGTCGCTAAAATGCAAAAAGTTTTGAAATCACAAGGGACTTCATGGAGTAAATACCGTGGGTCTATTAGAGAATCAATGAAAAAAGAGAAATTTTTTAAAAATAATATCTTAAGGTCTATCCCTACACCTACAGAAGATGAACTAAAACTCTACTATAAACAACATAGAAAAGAATTTTTCATCCCTAAGAGTATCAGTCTTATTGAGTATTCTACACCGACAATGAAAGAGATGAAAAAGTTTTTGTCTACTAAAAAGACTAAAGGCATTAAAAGTAAATGGATGAAGAAGCAAAGCAAAAATTTGGATCCTACGATGCTTCAAAGTCTGTTACAAACACAAAACAATTCTTTCACCCAACCTTTTAATGCAGGAGACCGTATCATTACCTATAAAGTACTTTCTAAAAATGGAAAATCGCCTATGCCTTTTGATGTGGCTAGACCCGCAATCACCAATAAATGGAAAAGAGCACAGCAAGGTAAAATACTCAAAGATTACTTTGAAAAGCTCAAAACCAATGCTGATGTACAGTATTTAAGATAAGGAAAAAATATGGGATTAAAATCTGATAAATGGATACGCGAGAAATCAATCAACGAAGCAATGATAAGTCCTTTTTGTGAGGGTCTTGTTGGAGAGGGTGTAGTCTCTTATGGACTTAGCTCTTATGGCTATGATATTCGTGTGACCGATGAATTTAAAATCTTTACCAACATTAACGCAGAAGTAGTAGACCCCAAAGATTTTAATGACAATAACGTTGTGGATTTTAAAGGCGATATTTGTATCGTGCCACCGAATTCTTTTGCTTTAGCTAGAACCATAGAGTACTTCAAAATGCCCAAAGATACCTTGGCGATTTGTTTAGGCAAAAGTACCTATGCACGATGTGGTATCATCGTAAATGTCACACCATTTGAACCAGGGTTTGAGGGGCATATCACGATAGAAATATCTAACACTACTCCACTACCTGCTAAGATATATGCCAATGAGGGTATCGCACAAGTGCTATTTTTGCAAGGAGATGAAGCCTGTGAGACTACGTATGCAGATAGAAAAGGTAAGTACCAAAATCAAATGGGGATTACCTTACCTCGTATTTTGAAAAAGAGTTAAGACTCTTTTTTAGATATTTTTATATCACCATATCTATATCTTGGTGCTTTTCAAAATATTTGAAAATTTTATATCTTTCTTCTTCACTTTCTACGGAGCAAGAGGCATTATAGGAGTGAAATTTTCCTGTTTTAGAAGCATTTCCTACAGCACAGGTATGTTTTTTTTCGCCCATCGCTTCTTTGATACAGACTAAGAGTTTGTCTTTGTCTCTTCCTATGAGCTTAAAACCCCAATGGGTAGGATAGTTTATCTCTGGTTTATCAGGGGTATTATTGTCTAGTATATTCATCTGTTTTCCTTTGTCTCTCTATTAAAATCTCCAGAGTTTCCACCACTTTTGTGTTCGAGTTGTACCTGTTTGATAACCATTGCTTTGTCTATGGCTTTGAGCATATCATAGATTGTCAAAAGTCCTATACTTACCCCTGTGAGTGCTTCCATCTCTACCCCCGTTTGTCCATTGAGCTTGGCAGTTACTGTGAGTTTAAACCCAGGTAAGGCAGGAAGCTCTTCTATCTCTGTTTTGACCGAAGTGAGCATCAAAGGATGACACATAGGAATGAGTGTAGAGGTCTGTTTTGTCCCTTGAATCGCTGCGATGACAGCAGTTTGTAGTACAGGCCCTTTTTTGGCAGTATTGGCTACTACGGCATCAAAAGCAGGTTGTCCTACTTCTATGATACCTGATGCTGTAGCGATGCGTGTCGTAGCACGTTTATCTCCTACATCTACCATCTTGGGTTTATTTTGTTCATCTAAGTGTGTTAAGTTCACGGTATATATCCTAAGTTTTTTTGTTATTTTATCGTAAAAGTGTAAATCATTTTATATCATATATTTTATGATTGGTATTTCTTTTTCCTCGACAGCACATACTCTCTTACCTCTGTATCTATCTGGATTATATCCTCAATGCTCGAAGCTTTTACCTTTGCAAATGTATCATAGGCATCTAGTATCATATCGGACATACTAAAGAATGCACATTGTTCTTTTTGGAAGGCTTCTATGGCTATCTCGTTGGATGCGTTGACGATTACACCTAGGTGAGGATTTTCTAAGAGGTGGTCTTTGATGTTCCAGATGGGGTAACGCGAGGCTTCTATAGGGAGAAATTCTAATGCTCCGATGCCGAGTAAATCTATAGGAGGCAAGATAGCATCAGTGACGCTTCCTTCGTTTCTCTGTAAGGCAAAGGCAATGGGGAGTTTCATATCTACCCCTGCAAAGTGTGCTGTGGTTGAACCATCTTTAAACTCTAGTAGGGCATGGATGATGGATTTTTTCTCTATCACAGCATCGATCTTAGAGGAGTCAAAAAGCCATTTGGCTTCTAGTAGCTCGAAGAGTTTGTTGGTCATGGTGGCTGAATCTATGGTGATTTTGTTTCCCATAGACCAGTTGGGGTGTTTGAGTGCATCGCTAAAAGTAGCATCTTTCATTTTGTCTATATCCCACTCTCTAAATGCTCCACCACTGGCTGTGATATAGAGTTTAGAAAGAGGGCGTTGGTTCATTAAGTACCATAGCCCAAAGTGTTCGGAGTCTATGGGTGTGATGAGTGACATATCTATAAACTCACCTGCTACGACCAAAGATTCTTTGTTGGCTAGGGCGACACGTTTACCTAAGCTTGTGGCTTTAAGAGTAGGAGCTAAACCTGTGTATCCTACCAATGCATTGACGATGGTGGGGCTTTTTGATTCTTCTATGAGGGTAAGTATCGCTTGGCTACCACAGCGTACATCAGGGTGATTAACCTTGTGTCGGTCGGCTTTGGATGCGATGACTACCATTTTGGGCTTGTGTTCTTGGATTTGGGCATTGAGTAGTGCAATATTTGACCCTGCTACTAGGGCTTCTATCTCAATGTTGTAACGCTTTGCAACGAGTAGGGTATTGACCCCTATTGAGCCTGTTGAGCCTAGTAGGACAATACTAGACATGCTTATAAAAAGGCTCGTAGGCTAATGACCATGATAGGTGCGGCAAAGAGGTAGCCATCAATTCTATCTAGTATCCCACCATGACCAGGAAGTAAATCTCCAGAGTCTTTGACCCCTGCTTCTCGCTTGAGGTAAGATTCAAAAAGGTCACCAAAGACAGACGATAGGGCCATCAAAAAGGTGACGATAAGTGCCGTCCATAGAGGGGCTATATCGCTATATACTCCTAGATATGTTCCTATCACGGTAGCGAGTATTATCCCCCCAAAGACCCCTTCGAGTGTCTTGTTTGGGCTTGTGTCTGAAAATTTGGTTTTTCCTATGGCTTTTCCTGTGAAGTATGCTCCTGTATCTGCAACGGCTACGGTAATGAGTAGCCATGCCATCGCTAAGATACCAAAGTCTTGATATAAGATAAGGAAAAAGAGTATCCCTGAGACAGGATAGAGAAAAGGCAAGAGCAATCTCTTGTCAAAATTATGTAAATAGGCGATAGACCCTGCAAAGATGATAGCCACTAAGAAAAATAAATCATCAGGATTAGGATAGGCATAGGCAAATATCCATAAAAGCACAGCCCAAAAATAGGCAGAAGATGATTTGAGCTTAAAGAGTTTCATCGCTTCATAAAAGGCAAAGATATAGATGACACCCAAAAATGCCCACATCATTAAAAAGTTGTCTATCCATCCGATAAACCCTACTAGGGTCAATAGCCCTATACCTGTAATAATTCGTTGTTGTAAAGAAGTTAAATTTTTCATGAAGTAATTATATCATGCTTTGAATTAGACTCTGATTTCTATGCCCTCTTTTGTTACACGAATCGTTTTATATTTGTTATAAAGTACGTTTGAGCCTTCTTGTACTTTGATAAATTTACGTTTGGTATAGTCTATCTCATAATCTCCAGCTTGTTTGACCGAAAAATCCACACAGAGCTTGGCCGCTGCTTGGATGACGGAGTCTGGTAGGTTTTGTTTGTCTGTTCTGATGATGACATGGCTTGAAGGTACATTGCGTATATGCATCCATATATCATTGGCTTTTGCCAGACCCAAAAGCTTTTGATTTTCTTGGCTATTGCGACCTACTAGCACCTTGTAGTCTTCTATCCAAAACAGTTCTCCCTCTCGTAGCTTCTCTTTTTTACGCAAAGATTTGGCACGTTTGGGTACAAGAAGCTCTAGCTCATAGGGCAGAGTAGTGCGTTCTAAGGCATGGTAAATGTTTTCATAAAAAGCTTTTTTGGAGCTTAGATTTTCTTGTTCTATATGCACATTTTTGGCTTTAGATTTGGCACGTTTAGAGAGATTAAAATAGTGGTCAGGCATACGATTGACCTTTGTATCTTTGGGTAGGGTTATGGTGACCTCCTCGCCTTCATAATTGTACGTTTTAAGCTTTGCATCATAAGGCTTAATCTGATAAAGGTTTGATAAAATAAGATTTGCATCATTTTGAAATTGTTTAGATTGTTCGGCTAGTTTTTCTTTGTTAGGTAGCTTGTTCAAAAGTTGCTCAAATTTTTTGATTTTTTTAGCAACGGTAGCACATTTTTGTTTTTTGAGTTCTTGGAGTTTGTGGGCTTGTCGCTTTGCAAAAATCTCTTCCAAATAGCCATCTATATCGGTGATGGGTTGACTCTCTTCTGTAGATAGGGGTGGGGTATAACTGCTTTCTCTAGGAGGGATAGCCAACAGTTCCATCCCCGGACGAATCACACGAAAAGAGCTATCAGCATCGATATGCCTAAGGGCTTCTATCGTGACCTCATTGTCATCAATGAGTATGGCATTGGTATTTTTGCCTGTAAATTCTAACTGTAGATAGACAATCTTATCTTTATAAGAACTCTTTGGTGCAAGTGTAAAACGCAAAATACGGTCATTATTCATCACCTCTACCTGCAAAAGCCTAGACCCACTAAGAAGGCTATGCAAAAGCGTATCAAAAGGAGCATTATACCCCTTAAGTGGTCTTTGTGAAGGAGCTTTATAGACAATACTATGCCCACGTGTCATCGTAAAGAAATAGCTTTGAGATTTATCAAACATTATCTCCAAAGTATTGTCTTCAATACGCCTAGCACGACTCACGAATGTAAAGTCATTCAAATGTTTAGCAATAGCGTGAAGTATATTTAATTTCATGTGGCTTGTCCTATCAATAAAGTATAGTGCAATTCTACCATAAAACTATTTCGCTATAATGGAGTTGATTGAATAAGTGTGTACAAATGAGTATTAAATTAACCTTTAGATAAAATATAATATCAAATTATTAGGCACTAAATATAACAAAATAAATAGTAAAAAAACTATAAGAACAATCTAATCAAGGGTCATGCATTTCAAAGTAGTTGATGCTATATCCTTTTAGGGTCGTGTTGTAGGGAAGTAAAGTAATTTTAGAAAGTGCCGTAAGAAATATAGTAGGATTAGTAAAATAGACAAATCCGTTTTTTAAATGGTGTGATTGATACTAAGTATGGAAATGCTAAAATATGATAATACATATATAAATATTATTCAATAAGTAAATAAATATAAAAAATTAAATAATGAGGAAAGCTTTATGAAAGATAATATTCAAATTCCATTACTTGAAGCAGTTTTTGAACTTAGATGGGGAGAAAAAAGTTCTAATCAATATATTTTTACAGCTGATGAGCAAAATTTATTAGCAGGACAATTAAGTAAATCAGCTAAAAATTCAGGCTATTTAATTATGGAAGATTTAAATCCAAATCTTCCTAAAGTACCTCATATTGTTAGATACCGTTTTTTACAAAAAGAAGATGTTTCCTCTCCTGCTTTTCAATTGGGATTAGGTATATTCACTATCAATCAAATGAAAGAAGGATATAAGTGGGAAAGTTTTAAAAAAACAATAGATGATAATATCATTATTTTAAAAGAAGCAAATCACAATCATTTTGAAAATATTAAAGAAACGGCTAGAATTGTATTAAATTATCAAAATATATTTTATTTAGATAAAAATGATAAAATTGAAGAATTTTTTGAAAAAAATTTCAATTTAAAATTTCAATTACCAAAAGAAATACTTAAAAATGAAAATATTTGTGATAAATTTAATGGGGATATTATTACAAGTTTTACTTTAAACTCTTTAAAACCTATAGGACAAATTAGAGTATTGATAACAACGGGAATGATTAATGGAAAAAAAGGATTTATATTTACTATTTCTCTTGAAAGTAAGGTTAGTGACTTTATTGAAAACCATCAAAACCTTGACGAGGCTATTTCTTTATGGTGTGAAAAATCACATTCTAATATTAAGTATATTTTTAAAACTATGTTAAGGAATAATTATGTTGATATCATCACCACAATTTGATTATCCTATAATTAATACATTGGCATATAGCGAACAAAAAAATGATATACCTATTGAAGAAAGTACAATATTTTATAGTAAAACAACTAGTTTTTTAACTGAAATAGAAATTAGTTCAAATTTTCAAAATGTAACCATTACAGAACGGATATCTTTAGAAGATTATTATTTATTAAGACAAAATAAACCTTGGACAGCGAATTTTTTAGATAATTTAAAAACTATTGACAATCCAAAAGTATTATTACCTTTTTATAAAAATATTCGTTCACTTATGTTAAAAGGTAATTTTCAAGCTTTCAATATTTTGTTAAATAGTATTCAGATATCTGATACAAGTGAAGTTTTGATGATAGGTTTATTGAGATTAACGAACCCTTGGAAGTCTCAAGTAAGTTCTTGGAAATCTTTTTTAAATAAAGTGAATATTGAATTATCAAAAAGAGGTCATAGTAGTGAAAAGTTATTGTATGGACTCTTATAAAAGTAGTTTGAAGAACGATAATATTAAAGATATTGATAGTGTATGTATCTGTATAGGAGAAGTAAATTCAAATCAACGACATATAGGTTTTTTATATAACTCTTATTCCAATGAAAAGGTTATGTTTCTACACTTAGCTTGGCATAATCAACTTTGTTTTGATGATACAGTTAATACTAAGTATCTTTGGTTAAATATTCCTTTTGATGAATATAATATGATGAATTTTCAAATATTTTTAGATATGGTTTATGATGAAAATAAAGAAAGGATTAATTATGGTATCTCTATTGACGGTATAGAGGTAAAACCGAATGGTTCTATTGTTAGTGAAGATAATTATGCTGGTCTAACTTGTGCTACTTTTGTAATGCAAGTTTTACATTCTCAAGCTTATGTTATTATTGATTTAGAGAGTTGGGAGAGACGAGAAGAAGATGACATATGGCAAAATTATATTTTAAGTTGTTTAGAAGAGTCAGCAACTGATAAATATTATAAGGAACAAAAACTCAAAATAGGTTCTCTTAGATTTAAACCTGAAGAGGTTGCGATTGCTTCTCATTCAGAAGAGATACCAATGACTTTTCAAGATATTCAAGAAGCTGCTGAAAAGTTGCTTATTCTTTTATCGGTTTGTGCAAAAAAATGATATATTATTGAGAGAGTATCCCTAACTGTGTAAACCCTAGAAATTAGCTTTATTTGATATAATCATCAGTAGGGATGACTTCTTTGATTCGTGGATTCATTATCTTAGGGGTTCTATTTTATAAGGTTTATGATGTTGCTTATTGTCTTTGTAATACATATAAATGATGATTCCATAAAACATTGATAATGATGGCATTTTAGCTCCCTTATTATTTTTTATTATTATACCAAAAATCAAATAATAGTGTTGGACATACATTTTGAAAGTAATTGACAAAACTATTTCGCTATAATTCTTCTCATATTTAGCCTCTTTCAATGAGGTAACGCAAGGATGGTACTATGGCACAAACTATGACAGAAAAGATTTTTTCAGAACATGCAGGACGTGAAGTAATGGCAGGGGAGATAGTAAGGGTAGGGATTGATATGATTATTGGTAATGATATTACGACACCTATCTCTATTAGGGCTTTTGAGCAAAGTGGGGCAGAGACATTGGCACGACCTGATAATTTTGCTTTGGTCATGGATCATTATATTCCTGCTAAAGATATTGCTTCAGCCAATCAAGCCAAAATTTCTCGTGAATTTGCGTATAAACATGACCTCAAATACTTCTTTGATGAAAAAGACATGGGCATAGAACACGCCTTACTTCCCGAAAAGGGTTTGGTGCTTCCTGGGGATGTGATTATCGGGGCTGATTCTCATACTTGTACACATGGTGCATTGGGTGCTTTTTCTACAGGCATGGGGTCAACAGACTTAGCCTTTGGGATGATTACTGGGGGGAATTGGTTTAAAGTACCTGAGACTATCAAAGTAGAGCTTAGAGGTAAACCAGCAGAGCATATCTATGGTAAAGATATTATCTTAGAGCTTATCCGTCAGATAGGGGTAGATGGTGCATTATATAAAGCCATTGAATTTACAGGGGATGCGATACAACACTTAGGTATGGCAGATAGATTTTCTATTGCCAACATGGTTATCGAAGCAGGGGCTAAAAATGGTATTTTTGCTGTGGATAACATCACTACTGATTATTTGGCAGAGAGAGCCACTATCAATGGTGGGCTAAGAGATGAACCAAAGATACATGTATCAGATGCCGATGCTGTCTATTGTCAAACGATAGTGATAGATACGGCTTCACTTTCTCCTGTGATTGCCTATCCATTTTTGCCAAGCAATGGTAAACCTGTAGAACAAGCCGTGGCTGATGATTTGAAGATAGACCAAGTGATGATAGGTTCATGTACCAATGGACGTATTGAAGATTTACGCATTGCTGCAAAGATTATGGAGGGGCATAGAGTGGCACGTCATACACGGATGATAGTTACCCCTGCCACCCAAAAAATCTTACTCCAAGCCCAAGAAGAAGGACTTATCAAAATCCTCATCGAAGCAGGAGCTGTAGTCTCTAACCCTACTTGTGGGGCATGTTTGGGTGGATACATGGGGATATTGGGAGACAATGAAAGATGTGTGGCTACGACCAACCGTAACTTTGTGGGTCGTATGGGTGCTAGAACGTCTGAAATCTATTTAGCCAACTCTGCTGTAGCAGCAGCCTCAGCCATCGCAGGAAAGATAGTTGACCCTAGAAAAGGTTAGTATGGTGGCACTATATTAGACGGATAGAACAATAAAATAAAAATAGTTTTTTAATTAAGAGTAATTTTATCTTATTTAAGTCATAATGCTTTTACAAAATTATTTTAAGGAATTAAAAATGGCAACAGTAACATTTAAAAACGACATCGTATGTAACCTTGGTGGAACAGAAGTAAACGTAGGCGACACAGCTCCAGTAACTACAGTAGTAAACTGTAACCCAATGCTTCAAAATGAAACAATTGGTGGAGAAGGTAAAGTTCAACTAGTAATCGCAGTACCTTCACTAGACACTGGTGTATGTGACGCTGAGACTAGAAGATTTAACACAGAAGCTGCTTCACTTGACGGTGTAGAAGTAATCACTGTTTCTATGGATTTACCTTTTGCAGCTGCAAGATGGTGTGGAGCTGCTGGTATTGAAAACATCAAAGTATGTTCAGACTTCAGAAACAAAGACTTCGCAAACGCTTATGGTGTTCTTTTGGCTGATGGTCCTTTGGCTGGTGTGACTGCTAGAGTTATCTTTGTTATTGGAAAAGACGGTAAAATTGCATATAAGCAAACTGTACCTGAAATCACAGAAGAGCCAAACTACGAAGAAGCACTTACAGCAGCTAAAGCAGCTTGTTAATCTCCGTGTTATTCTCCTTTTAAGTACTCCTTTATGGGGTACTTAGCACTCTTTCTTTTATCTCTAAAAAACAAAAATATACCCCTCGTTTTTAAAATATTATTTAACGCTTTAACTATAGAATGAGAGTTTAGATGATAATGATACTCTAAACAAAATACCAAGCAATCCACAAATAGAGACAGCAGAAGAGCGTTATTTTTAAAGAAGCTGATGAGGGTGGATACTTTGAAGAATTTATTTTATATAGAGTTGTTGTCACTAGACCATATTTTTTCCATTAAGTTTTAATAAAAAAGGAAATTATAATAAGTCATTAATAGCTATATCAATACTAATATTAGAAGTATAAAATGATTTTCTTTTATATCTAATTGCTGTTGAACTTAAAATATTTAAGGTGCTTTTATCATTCCATTTTATACGCTCATTTTGAGATACTAAAACACCAAAAACTTGTATTTTTTGATTCTCTTTAGTCTTTAAAAGGTTTAATAAAAAGTAGAGTCAAGTAAGAGAATTTTTAAATTTTTTTATAACATCACTTTCCCTTACCCGACCACTTTTTAACTCTATTAAAAAAATATTTAAAATTTTTTCTCTAGTCTCTTCTAAAATGATTTTTTCTACTTTGTTACCTTGTGGCTGAAAACTATCTGCTTCTGTATTTAAAACCCAATATCTTGAATTTTTATTGAGATTAGATATTGTTACTCTTTTCAATTTAGCATTTTCTTTTGTCTCTTCAATCTCAATAGAATCTACATTTGAAATCTCTTCAATAATAGATTGTCCCTTTAAAAAATCAAAAATATTCTCTTTAGAGATATTATGAATCATAACTATCTAACTCTTCCATAATATAATCATATTGCTTAGTTTGTAATTCTTCTATCTCTGTAAAAGTTCCAAAATGAATATTGGAATTATTATCTTTTTTGTAAGAAACTATCGTTTTTCCATTGAAATAGTATATTCCTATATCATTACTTTTTAAATCAATATTAAAGTCCATTTTTAAATCATTTTGTTCTACAAAATTTTGAATATCTTCTTTTTTATCTTTTAAATCAAAAAGATGTATATAGTTGATAATAGATTTTGCAAGAGTAGAACTATGTGTTGCTATTAATAATTTATTTGAACTTGCGTAGTCTAATAAAATACGAGTAAATTCTATTTTTTTCTCTGGATGTAAATTCATTTCAGGTTCATCTAACAAAAGAAAACTATTATCCTCTTGATACCAATATTTAAAATATAAATAAACTGTAGCGAGTTGATTAACCATAGAAGAGCTTAAATACATAGGTAATTTTTTACCTGAACTATGCGTATAAGATATATCAGCCATACCAAGTACTTCTGATTTATCAATAGAAATATTTCCATCTATCAAACTTGTCAATTTTGTTAAATATTTATTTTCTTTTATTGGTGTATCAATATCAAAAATTAATTTTTTAATAAGTTCATAAACAGGTTCGGTATAAGTAGATTGGAAAAAGTTTTTGTTTTGATTATCTAATTTATCAAAATTATTGAAAATATCATCTTTGAACTCTTTTTCAATACTGATTATATATTTATAAAAAGAAGGTAAGAAAAGTCTCGTGGATGGCATATAAATTGTATTATCTACGAGTAAAACTTTAATTATCTGACTTTCTAAATATTTATTTAAAATATCTAAATGGATATCAATCTTATCTAAATTTACTATATTAATATCAATACTAAAAGTACCATGTTTTTTAGTAAATTCTAATTTGGAATCATCACTCCCTGTTACCCCTCCTGTAATAATTTTTTCTTTAATTTCTTTTAAAGAAAAAATTATATTTATATCAATATCTATTTCTTGCTTAAAAGTTTTTTTAATTTTTTTTGTTATTAAATAATTTGAAAAGTTATCAGAAATTTTTTCTAATAATTCTTTTGTAATTTCTATTGTATAGTTAGGTGATTTTTCAGAAGTAAAAAAATCAATTACATTATAATCATCCTTCCAATAATCACTTTGATAATTAGCAAAGTCATATATCGCCCAAATCAATTGAGAAACATATGTTTTTCCACTATTGTTTTTTCCAACAAAAAGAGTTAGTTTTTTGGATAAGTCTATTTCACATTTTTCTATTATTGGAGGGAATTTATTAATAATTAATTTCATCAATTACCTTGTAATTAGTTTAGTTTTTTTGTTTAGTTCGGCTAAAGACTTAATGAACCTTTATTATAGACTTTAATTGTTAATAATTGTATCTAAATTAAATAGGATATAATCAATATAGACTCATTGTTACATTACTTGTGTTAAAATACCTTATGAATACATTTTATACTTTATTAACGCTACTCTCTTTTATGCTTTTATTTACAGCTTGTGAGCCTGATGTGCCTCAGGATAGGTATAATCTTGAACAATGTAGGGAAGAACTCCTCGAATCTACAGACTATATGGATGATGGGGGGATAGATGCTATTGTGGTTATCAAGAAAGAGAGGAAAATGTATCTTTATAAAGAGGGAGTAGTGACACAAACTATCCCTATCTCTTTAGGTAAAAATCCTATTGGACATAAGCAAAAGCAAGGTGACTATCGTACGCCTGAGGGGGAGTTTTTTATCCATAGAAAGCTTTGCTCTCCTAAGTATTATCGTTCTTTATGTATCTCGTACCCACGCCCTTCTGATAAAGAAGATGCAAAAAGAAGAGGGGTCAATGCTGGAGGGGATATTACCATTCATGCACAGCCTAAGTGGAATGAAGATGGTCATGGAGATAGCTATAGTTTATCAAAAAATTGGACAAAAGGATGTGTTGCAGTGACAAATACAGCAATGAAAGAATTATGGTACGCAGTCAGAGAAGGTGTACCTATCGTGATAAAGTAAGCACTATGGCATATACACAAAAACAAATAGACAAATTTAACCGTCAAAAGTATATTACCGAACTCGAAAAAATATCTAAAAATATCTTTAGAATGTTACGTGATACGACTGTGAGTGATACAAACTTTGTCCTTAAATTTACAGAGCTTAAAATTAAATTTGATAAAAGGGTAGAGATTCATTTGGATTCAGAGTACCATCAACAGCTCAAAGTCTATATCATCCGTTTGTATAATGAAACGGTGTTAAATGAAGAATTTACACAAAAAATTTTTAATGATATGAGAGATGCAGAAATGAGTAATTTAAACCGTTTGCAAAAACTTAAAAATGCTACATCGTATAAAAAAGACAAACATAAAGACAAGCACAAGAATGAAGACTGGGGGTAGGGCATGAAACATATAAGCCTCTCTCTTTTGGCTCTATTTATACTTACTGCTTGTACGCAACGCTTTGGTGCGATAGATAGAACCCCTTATGATACGAAGCAGTGTAATAGAGACCTTTCTCATGGTAAAGAGCTTAACGGGGTACGTGTAGATAAAATAGTAGTGTATAAAAAAAGACATATTATGAAGACTTTTCATAAGGATAGGATGATAGATACCTTTCGTATTTCGTTAGGTAAAAATGGAACAAAAGGGCATAAGGTTAAAAGAGGGGATTATCGTACGCCTGAGGGTAGCTATAAAATCGTACGTAAAAAATGTGATAGAAGACTCTATAAGTCTCTTATGATTTCTTATCCTAACAAGAAAGACAAGAGGAATGCTAGAAAAAAAGGAGTCCACGCAGGAGGCTATATTACCATCCATGGTCAGCCAAAATGGAATGCCGATGGTAGAGGAGATAGCTATACACTCAAACGAGATTGGACAGAGGGCTGTATCGCTGTGGGTAATGAAGCTATGGATAGGCTTTGGCATGCTGTAAAAAATGGCGTAAAAATAGAGATATACCAATAATTAAAAAGAATAGTCTATTTTTAGCTTCTTTTGAGATGTTTTAGATTATTATATTGACTAATATTGATTTTATCAAAGGAAAACTATGAAGAATAAACTTATCGTACTTGCATTGCTTTTGTCTACTTCTATGCTCATCGCTGGAGGTAATATAGAACCTGAGACTATAACGACAGGAGATATGCCTACACTCTCTAGTACAGCACCTATCTCTAGTGGAGTACTAGAAGCGATGGAAACAGAAGAAAAAGATTGTAAACCAGAACGTACCTATAAAGAAAGAAATGTAAATCTTTTATGGCAAGATGAAGCCTATACAGAAGACGAAAATACAGCCTTCAAAAATGAAAGTTCTTTTGGTAAATCAGGCGACCATCAACATGCTAAAAACTATTGTGAAAGTTTAAATTATGCAGGATTCTCTGATTGGAGATTGCCTACTTCTGATGAATTACATAAGGTCTATGATAAAAAGAATGCAGTATTTTCTTACTCTACAGGCAGAGATTTTTGGACATCTACCTCTTCAACAGAGGGTAGATACTATGTCGTATTTCCTGCTGATGGAATGGTATATGCACGTAGCCCAAGACAATCAAACTATATAAGATGTGTACGCTGTACGGTTAAATAAATTGTTTTTTACAGAGGGGTTAGCTAGTTTAGAGGATTTTTATCTCCTCTAAAAGTTTTACTCCACAGAGAGTTTCTATCCTTTTTTTGGCTAAGTCTATAAGATATTTGGCATCTTCAAAAGAACCATTTCCTAGATTTACCAAAAAATTTGCATGGACTTCACTCCACTGCATATCCCCTTTTTTTACCCCTTTGAGTCCCACTTCTTCTATCAGTCTTCCTGCATAGTCATCTTTAGGATTTTTAAAAGCAGACCCTGCTGAGGGTGTGTGGGGTTGGTTGGAGCGTAAAGAGAGTAGTGCTTCTAAAAGTTTTTTATCAAATCCTTTGGTGAGTTTGAATCTAGCTTCCGTAGCGATACCATTGAGTAGGGCAAAACGATAGCCATGGGTTATATCTTTGGCTAAAACCCATTGATGGTCTATCTTGATAGCGTCTAAGATATTAAATATCTCATAGCTTTTTACTCCTGCGTTCATGGCTAACATACCACCCAAAGTCCCTGGAAGCTTGGCACAAAATTCAAACCCAGCGATATTGTGTTTTTTGGCATACGAGACGATACGCCCTGTAGGCATTCCTGCCCCTATGGTAAGATGTGTGTCATTTTTTTGGATAAAAGCAAAATCTTTAGAAAGCATCATGAGAGGAGGATGGGTAGGAGAGATGAGTAGATTGTTTGCTCCTCCGATGAGATACCTCTCTTTGGGTATCTTATCGCCTTTTTCTATCATCAGTACTTCGGTGGGTTGACCTACTTTGATGCTAGAGTATGTAGAGAAGTCTATGGTTTTAAAAAACACTTAAAGTTTCCGTAAACTTGCATACTCTGTAGGGATTAGATACTCTTGGGTCTTTATAGGGGTATCCCATAATCCATGATCAAAGCCTATTTTGTAAAGTGTGTCAAGTGCTTTGAGTTGCACAGTAGAAAGAGACACAGAATCATCAGAGGCATACATATCGAGATATTTAGTTAGCATATCACTAGAGATACGCACGAGATTGTCTTTTTCGAGTTTGCTACAGAGTTCTTCTTTTCTATCATTGGCTACTTTGACACCTTCGATGAGGATTTGTTCTATGTCTATGGCACGGTTTAGTGGGAGGCTTCGGCGTACAGCCATCCCACCTAGAGGAAGAGGAAGCCCCTCTCCTGCTAACGCTACCCATATATCCCATAACTCTTTTTCTACTTCTAAGCTCTCATCAAAATCTAGGATAGATTCATGTATCAATACCCCTGCATCTACCTTGCCACAGACCACGGCATCTTCTATTTCCAAAAAGTCCATATAGACAGGTCTAGCATCAGGATAATAAATCCTAAAAAGCATTGCATTGGTGGTATATTTACCAGAAAGGGCTACTCTAAAATTACGTTTTAGTTTTTTGTCTTTACGGCGTATCAGCTTAGGACCATACCCCTCACCAAAACTTACAGCCGTACGCAACAAGGCATACTCATCTTTGATAAGTGGATACATCCCAAAGCTAATGGCAGAGATGTCATACGTCCCTTTGAGAGCTTCTACATTGAGCGTTTCTATATCTAGTCCGATATTGGAAAAGTGATAGCCTTTTGTATCTACCCAGCCAAACTTAATAGCAAAATACATAAAAATATCATCGGCATCTGGTGAGTGGGCTAGTTGAATGTTTTTGGGCATGGGTTCTCTCTTTATTATAATTAAGAGTATTTTAGCATAAGGCGATAAAAATAGCCTAAGAACACTTTAGCGATAGATTTATTACTCTCATACAAATATAGGGTAAATTTCGATAAAATAAGAACATTAATTATAACTAAAGGTATGTAGATGATTTTTATCGATGAGATAGTAGCAACAGAAGTAATGGACAGTAGAGGAAATCCTACCGTCAAAGTTACAGTGAGTTTAAGTGATGGTACGGTAGAAAATGCGATTGTGCCTAGTGGAGCAAGTACAGGAAAAAGAGAAGCCTTAGAGCTTCGTGATGGTGGAAGCCGTTATATGGGTAAAGGAGTGCTACAAGCGTGTGAAAATGTAAACAATGCTATCTATGATGCACTTGTAGGGCTTAGTCCTTTTAATCAAGCTGAGATTGACCTTACGATGAAAGAAGTTGATGGTACACAAAACTATGGGAACTTAGGTGCAAATGCTGTATTGGGTGTCTCTATGGCGATTGCTCGTGCAGCATCTGTGAGTATGAAAATGCCTCTTTATCGTTATTTAGGTGGGGCAAATGCTGTGGTGATGCCTGTACCTATGCTCAATATCATCAATGGTGGAGAACATGCAAATAACTCTGTAGATTTTCAAGAATATATGGTAGTGCCTGTAGGATTTGATCAATTTTCTGAAGGGCTTAGAGCCTGTGCTGAGGTGTATCATCATCTCAAAAAAATTATTGATGAAATGGGTGAGAGTACTGCTGTCGGTGATGAGGGTGGATTTGCTCCAAACCTAAAGAGCAATGAAGAGCCACTACAAGTGATTATGAAAGCAATTGATGCTGCAGGATATAAAGCAGGTGAGCAGATTGCTATCGCCTTAGATGTGGCAGCGTCTGAGCTTATCAATGATGAGGGTAAATATGTCTTAAAATCAGAAAATAGAGCACTTACAAGTTCAGAACTTACAGCGTATTATCTAAACTTATGTGAGAATTACCCTATCGTTTCTATCGAAGATGGACTAAGTGAAGACGATTGGGAAGGGTGGAAAGAGCATACAGAAGTACTAGGAGATAAAATACAACTGGTAGGAGATGACCTTTTTGTGACCAATGTTGCTATCTTATCAGAGGGGATAGAAAAAAATATAGGAAACGCTATCTTGATTAAACCCAATCAAATTGGTACAGTTTCTGAGACGATGCAAACAGTGCGTCTAGCACAAAGAAGTGGGTATAATTGTGTGATGAGCCATCGTTCAGGCGAGAGTGAAGATACATTTATCGCTGATTTTGCAGTGGCACTCAATACAGGACAAATCAAAACAGGTTCAACAGCCCGATCAGATAGAGTGGCTAAATATAACAGACTTTTAGAGATAGAAGCAGAATTGGGTCAATTTGAATATTTGGGTGCTTCACTCTTTAAAAAGTAATGGAAGAGATACGAGAAGTAGAGGGGATAGCAGGTTTTTCATTTAAAGCTTTTTTACTTACTACATTAGGCATTATCTTGCTTTCTATGTATGTAAAGGTTTTGATATTTGGTGAAAATTCACTCACAGTTCTTAATACACTTACAAAGCGAAAAGAAGGGTTGATTCAAGAGAAAAAGATACTAAAAATTGAAAATCAAAGACTACAAAAAGAATTTTTTGAATTAAAACAGTTAGAATCAAAAGAGTGATGTAAGACAATAAAATAAAAATAAGGAGTGGACAATATGAAACAGTATTTATGGGCAGGGGTAATGGTATTACTGATACAATCACAAGCATCAGAAAACCCATTTGATTTGAAAGAAAATTTTGGGAAGCTTGATGTAGAACAAGAGAGCATGATTGCTGAATTAAGAAAAACATCAGACAAACAAATAGCAAAAAAAGAAAAAACTGTTGTACCTGCACAGGATATTGCAGTAAAAAAAGCACCTCCCGTGGTACAAGTTGAAGTATTGGAAGCACTTGTAAATGAAAAAACACCTTCTACCAAAGAGATAAAGATAAAAGCCGACAAAGAAGCACAAGCGACAGCCAAAGCTTTAGCACAAAAAAAAGATGCCGAAAAAGCAGCTGCGGAAAGGTTTGCAAAAGAAAAAGCCGAAAAAGTAGCAAAGCAAAAAGTCGAAGCTGAAAAAGTAGCCCTTGCCAAAGCAGAGAAAAAAGCCAAGGCAGAAGCCAAAGCTTTAGCCAAAAAAGAAGCAGCAGCCAAACGTAAGGCAGATAAACTCGCAAAGCAAAAAGCAGAAGCTGAAAAGTTAGCCCTTGCTAAAGCAGAGAAAAAAGCCAAGGCAGAAGCCAAAGCCCTAATCAAAAAAGAAGCAGCAGCCAAACGTAAGGCAGATAAACTTGCAAAGCAAAAAGCCGAAGCCGAAAAAGTAGCCCTTGCTAAAGCTGAGAAAAAAGCCAAAGCAGAAGCCAAAGCCTTAGCCAAAAAAGAAGCTGCTGCCAAACGTAAAGCAGATAAAATTGCAAAGAAAAAAGCAGAAGCAGAAAAACTAGCCCTTGCTAAAGCAGAGAAAAAAGCCAAGGCAGAAGCCAAAGCCAAACGTATCGCCGAACAAAAAGCAGGAGTAAAAGCCCAAGAAGAAGCTGATAGGAAAGAGAAAGAAGCCTATGAGAAGCAACGGGCAAAAGAAAAAGCTGAGAAAAAAGCCAAAGCCAAAGCTTTAGCTTTAGCCAAAAAAGAAGCAGATGCAAAACGTAAAGCAGACAAAGCTTTAGCCAAAAAATTGAAGTTAGAAAAACTGGCTAAAGCAAGAGCTGAAAAACTTGCTAAAGAGAAAGCCAATCATCGTAAAAAAGAAGCAAATCTCAAAATAATTAAAGCCAAAAAAGAGGCAGAAAGAAAAGAGATAGAAGCCTATGAAAAACAACGTGCAGCAAAAAAAGCAAAAAAAGAATCTAAAAAAGTGGCTAAAAATAAAGTAAAAGAAAATAAGAAAAAAGTTTCTATCTCTAAAGAAAAAGAATCTAAAATTTTAGCATTGCAAAAAAGTTTAGCAAACATTGATGCCCAATTGAGTACGGTTGATAGCAAAATCAAAATGATGGCTACAAAGAAAAATACAACACCCGACAAAGCACCCACTAAAACAACTAAAAAGAAAATAAAGAAAGTAAAGAAAAAGAAAGTAGTGAAAAAGAAAACCCCTAAAGATTTATTTAAGAATATATCCAAAGCACCTAAGAAAAAAAGAATTACTAGCTTTGATGATATTAATATTACAAGAGATAAATTGAATGCTAAACTAGCAGCAGATAAAGAACTAGAAGAAGCGATAAAAGAGATGAATATAGAAGAGACGTATTAAGTCTCTTTTATCTTACTCTGTAGAAGAGTGTAAAAGTTTAATCGCTGTCATGGAGATAAGTATCTCAAAGATACTGGCTAAAATGAGTTGATAATAGGTTAATAAATCTAATAACTTTGTCTCATACCCAATGGTAGCTACAGCCACAAGTAAGGTAAGAGGCATAGAGAGAGAAAGTGCGATACGTAGTGCATCTTTTGCTCCTGAGATACCTTGAAGGACAATGGCTGCAAATACACGTGAGACAATCATAATCATAGTAATCAATAATGCCCCAGAGACCACACTTTCAAGGACTAACGCTTTAATATCAAAAGATGCCCCTACATGGATAAAAAAGAGAGGAACAAGGAAGCCAAAGCCTAAGCTTGACATCTTCTCTTCAAGGGCTTTTTCATGATGAAAGAATGCCGATATAGCAATACCTGCAATAAAAGCACCCAAAGCCAATTCAAGCTCTAGTGCCAACATGACGGCAATCAAGATAAAAAAGAGTGACATCGCTAGGCGAACATCTTGTGAAGAGGTATCTACCTTAGGTACAAGTATCCCTTTGAGTTCGGGAAACCACCAAAAAAGAATATGTAGTATCTTATATATGATATAAATAACCAAAATAAATAGAAGTAAATATCCTATTTTAACCAGTAACTCAGAACTAAATCCTATCGTACTTGCTGCATCAAAGATAGTAAGGGCTGCGATACTAAGTACTTCGCCTAAGACCCCAGCTATAAAGGCTAACTGTATCCATGAAGTCTCTTTTCCATAGACCTTTGAAAGAGAGGCCAATAATCCTATAGAGATAAGAGGCATAGAGATAATCACAATAAGATGAAGCTCAAAAATAAACCCAAAAAGAATCGAAAACATAGTAATAAGAAATAAAAACAACATCGATTTACGTATTACATCTTTTGGACTGTTTGTAATTTGTTTGAGATTGACTTCCATCCCTGCTAAAAACATGAGATACAAGAAACCCACTTCGGCGATGAGATTGAAATGTTCATTATGTACAATAAACCCAAAGTATGCAAAAATAGACCCTAAGATAATCTCTACAGAGGGGATAGGTAAACGTAATGATTTGGCCACATAGGGACTAGACCAAATCAATAAAGAGAGGGTTAGTATGAGTGTAATACTATTGTGTATCACAGGTTGTTGCTACCTCATAGCCTAGTGTTGCTAACATTTGTTTGTCATCACTGGCATCACAGCCTTGGGTGGTAAGATAATTGCCTATGACCATAGCATTTGCTCCTGCTTCAAACATAAGATGTTCTTGCGTATCAAAAAGAAGTTCTCTCCCTCCTGCTACCATAAGTAGGCTTTTCTCTCCCAAAAGTTTACGTGCTTTTTGGATAATAGTAATGGCTTGATGCAGTTGAATATTTCGTGTTTTGATAGGTAAAGCATCATTGGGGTGGTAAAAGTTAAGAGGGGTAGACTCAGGAGAAAGTGACGCGATAGAGGTGAGTAACGCTTCTCTATCTTCTTCTGTCTCACCCATACCAAAGATACCTCCAGAACATAAAGCAAGTCCTGTAGATTTTACATTTTCACAAGTCTCATAGCGTTCTGCCCATGCATGGGTTGTACAAATCTCAGCATAGTAACGCTCAGAAGTTTCTAAGTTATGATTGTAGCTGTCTATGCCATGTTCTTTGAGATACTGTAATTGATCTTTATTCGCTGTACCATTACAGGCGATGAGATTGAGATTTTTTACTTCACGCTTGATAGCATGAGAGGCACGTGCGACGAAGTCTACCTTTTTATCATCAAGTCCTTTTCCTGCTGTGACCAAACAATATCCCAATGCTCCATGGGCTTTGGCTTGTTTGGCTTCTTGGACGATTTGGGCTATATCTTTATAGTTGTAGCGTTCTATATTGGCATGGTAGCGTACACTTTGGGTACAAAATTTACAATCTTCTGCACAGGTGCCTGAAAGGATATTGTTAATCGCACATAAAAATATTTGTTTAGACATCCTTTGTTTACCCAGTTACTTTTGTTTTACATTTGAAACACTCATAGGTATCTCCTGCTTTAAGTGTCTTTTTGCCCATCATATAATCACATTCAGGACACTTTTTGTCTGTAGGCTCAAAATTGGCAATAAATTTACACTTAGGGTAATTCACACATCCAAAGAATTTACCACGTTTTCCTTCTCGCTCTTGGAGTTTCCCTCCACATTCAGGACAGGGTACCGTGAGTTCTTTTGCAGGTTCTAATGATTTGGCATTTTTACATTTAGGATAAGCAGAACATGCCAAAAATTTACCACGTTTAGAGTTTTTTATGACCATCATTGAGCCACATTTCTCACACTTCTCATCTGTCTCTTCGGGCCCTTCTACTTCTGTACCATCAGTATTTTTGGTATATTTACATTTTGGGAAATTGGAACACGCGATAAATTCGCCATAACGCCCTTTACGTAAAAGTAATTCTGATGAACACTTAGGACAATTTTCACCTGTAGGAATAGCAATTTTTAGACTCTTGATATTCTTTTTACCCTCTTCTACTTTTTGTAAAAATGGGGTATAAAATTCTTTTAAGATAGTTTGCCACGAGGTGTTACCCTCAGCAACTTCATCGAGGGTCTCTTCCATATTTGCAGTAAATCCAGAATCTACAATCTCAGGAAAATGTGCTTCTAACATCTCGATGACCGTAAAAGCTATCTCCGTAGGATGGATACGCTTTTTTTCTAACTCTATATATTTACGTGTTTGAAGTGTCGTAACCGTAGGTGCATAGGTACTTGGACGACCGATACCTAGCGATTCTAGTTTTTTGATAAGACTGGCTTCATTGTACCGTGCAGGTGGCTCTGTAAAGTGTTGTTCTTGCTTAATATCATCCAGACTTACCGCTTGACCTTTTGTGAGTTCTGGTAGAAGTTTGTCTTTATCATTGTGTCCTGTAACCCTATAAAAACCATCAAAAAGAAGCTTTCTTCCTGAAGCTTTAAATGTACATTTATCTCCTTTGAACAAAAGGCTTTGTGACTCTAACTCAGCCTCTGTCATTTGACATGCTAAAAAACGGTTATAGATAAGTCTATAGAGTTTAAGCTCATCAGCAGAGAGATAGTCTCCTGCCATTTTACTGTCAAAATTAATCATCGTAGGACGGATAGCTTCATGTGCTTCTTGCGCCCCTTTGGCTTTGGTCACATAGTTTTTGGGTTTTGAGGGTAAGTATTTTTCTCCATAGTTGTTTAATATATATTCACGAGCAGACTCTACGGCTTCTTTGGCAAGGTTCATAGAATCTGTTCTCATATAGGTAATCACACCCATGATGCCTTGGTCTGTTTTGACACCTTCATAGAGCTTTTGAGCTACCATCATCGTCTTTTTAGGAGAAAACCCTAGTTGAGTTGATGCCGCTTGTTGGAGAGTAGAGGTCATAAAAGGAGGGGGTGTTTTTGTCTTACGTTTGGTCTTGTCTAACGAAAGTACGATAAAAGACTCACCTTTAGCAGCAGTTACTATCTCTGTGGCATCGGCTTCATTTTTGATAGTAAGTTTATCTATTTTTAAGCCATTATAGTCATAAATAGACGCATCAATATTTTTCTCAAAGAGTGCTTCTATCGTCCAAAATTCTTCAGGATTAAATGCCTTAATGTCACGTTCTTTTTCTATCACTATCTTAAGGGTAGAACTTTGGACTCTTCCTGCACTGAGTCCCTTTTGTATCTTACTCGCTAGAAGTGGTGAGAGTTTGTAGCCTACGATACGGTCTAGGAGTCGTCTGGTTTGCTGTGCATCTACCGAGTCCATATCGAGCTTACGAGGGTTCTCTAAGGCGTGTTGTATCGCTGTTTTGGTAATCTCATGGAAGACAATACGAGGAAGCTCTGTAGGCTCTTTGCCAATCGCTTTGGCAATGTGATACCCAATGGCTTCACCTTCCCTATCCTCATCCGTTGCGATAAAGACAACCTCTGCTTCTTTGGCAAGTTTTTTTAACTCTTTTACGATAGGATTGACATCTCTAGGGATAGAATACTTAGGGATAAGATCCCCTGTCTCATCATCTATAGTGATACCAAAAGTGCTTTTAGGTAAATCACGAATATGCCCTTTTGAGGCGATAACTTTATAGTCTTTGCT
The DNA here is from genome assembly GCA_027062365.1 of Sulfurovum sp. GTDB lineage: Bacteria > Campylobacterota > Campylobacteria > Campylobacterales > Sulfurovaceae > Sulfurovum. The sequence continues at coordinate 18,939 of JAMOTK010000072.1, read as the reverse complement.
TAAAAAGTTTGTAATAGTTCTTGCTTTTGCTGGTGATTCGACGATAATTAAATTTTTCATAAATCTCTTACCTTAGTAGAAGGAATTTTTGGCATTGTAACACATTTGTATATAAATTTGTATGTAATATGCCCCTAGCCCATCAAAAGAGCCAATGAATGTTACATCAATTTGCAAAAAGTCTAAAAAACATCCCTCCCTATAATCGACCATTAGATACAATACCCCATGAAAAAAATAGCAGTATTATTCTCTGGTAAAGGGTCGAACTTTGCCTATATTGTTGAGGCATTACATTTGGATGGCTATGAAGTGGTGGTAGCTTTGACCAATAATCCTTTGGCAAGAGGGATTGAAGTTGCACAAAAGCATGGTATCGCTTTGGAAGTGGTAGATGCTAAATCATTTGCTAAAAGAGAAGAGTTTGATGCCCGTATTGTAGATATATTGTCGCAATATCGCCCAGATTTGACCGTATTAGCAGGGTTTATGTATATTTTGACCCCTGTGTTTACTTCGCAGATAAAGGCTATCAATCTGCACCCGTCTTTGCTTCCTCGCCATAAGGGGCTACACGCAATAAAGAAAAGTTATGAAGATGATTTCTCTGAGGGTGGCGTTTCTATTCATCATGTGAGTTCTGAGCTTGATGGGGGTAAAATTATCTTACAAAAAAGCATTCAAAAAGCAGGGTTAAGTTTTGAAAGTTATGATAAACAGATACGAAAGATAGAAAAAGAAGCATTGGTTGAAGCGATAAAACAAGTTTTATGTGAGGAGAGTACAGATGAAAATATATAATGATGAGCAAAATGCAAAAGGTATTTATATGATTTTTGTAGTGGTTCAGATGTCCTTGTTGATACTGATGTACTCCATTGTGTATGCGTCTTATCGTGCAACAGAATTATCTGTAGAAAAGTATCATCTCAATGCCTTTACAGCATTTGCTCCTACGCTCATTATTTTTATCGCCATACCTCTGACTTTACACAAAACACGGATACTCTTTCGCAAGGGGCGTATGATGTTTGCTACGGTGTGGATGATGGCACTGATGGCCATTTTTTTTGTGGGCTTGATGTTGCATATTATGAAGATTAGTGCTACGCCTTGGTAGGATTTCTTCCTAAAAAACATCAAAAGATACTACGGCTTTCTATTCCTGCTGCGATTAATTCACTTTTGGATATGTTGCAAGTGATTACTGACCTTATTATGGTGGGGCGTATCTCAGCGTTTGCTGTAGCAGCTGTGGGCTTGGGCTTACAGTCTTTGATGTTTGTTTTTGCGATACTCACGGTACTGCATGTAGGAACATCAGCACTCTTGTCTCGTTTTGTAGGGGCAAAGCAGATGAACAGAGCTTCGGTGGGTCTCTCTACCTTGTTACGCTTTGCCTTTTTTCTTTCGCTTCCTATGATGCTTTTGTGGTATCTATTGGCTTCACATATCTATGTGTGGTTTGGTACGGTAGCCGAGGTGGTGGTATTGGGAGAGGGGTATGTGCAGATGCTTACATGGATGCTCCCTTTTATCTTTGTGAAGCTTGTTTTTGTGACAGCACTCAATGCTACAGGTGATACCAAAACACCTATGTATATCAAGATAGGCTCTATTTTTCTTAATGTAGGATTGAATTATCTTTTGATTTTTGGAAATTTAGGTTTCCCTCAGATGGGTGTGGTGGGTGCAGGTTTAGGTACAGTCATTGTCAATATCTTAGAACTTTGTATCTATCTATGGCTCTATATCAAAGGTAAAACACCTTATATCCCTATGTGGCATTACTCTCGTTCATTGATTACCCGTGCTTTAAAGGTGGGTATTCCTGCGTCTATAGAACGCTCTTTGACTTTTGGTTCGTTTATGCTTTTTACGGTGATTATCGCCGATTATGGTACAGAAGTATTGGCAGGGTATCAGATAGGATTGAGAGTAGAGGGCTTGGCATTCATGCCAGGGATAGGCTTTACCATCGCAGCGATGGCACTCATGGGACAGGGCTTAGGTGCAAAAAATCCCCAACAGTCCAAAGAAGATGTACTCCTCATCCTCAAATACACCTCAGGGCTTATGTTTTTCCTCTCTTTCTTTATGATATTGATGCCAGAAAAAATTGTATGGCTCTTTACCGATGATAGCCAAACGATAAGAGAATCGAGTTTATACCTCCAAATAGTAGGGCTTTCTCAAATTCCATTGGCATTTAACTTTGTTCTCTCAGGGGCATTACGAGGGGCAGGAGACAGCAGGCAAACATTGAAGATAAACCTACTCTCTTTGTGGTTTGTACGTATCTTACCTGCCTTTTTTCTCTCATGGTACTTTGAAAATATTCTCTTTGTCTATCTTGCCATGATTTCGGATACCTTTGTCAAAGCAATATGGCTATGGATAACATTTGAGCGTGGTGATTGGATGAAGATTAAAGTATAATGCCCTTTTGCTTTCGCTATAATAGTGTTAAAATATATGTATTAAGGACAAGTATGAGTATCAAAGAAGTCAAAACATTGGATGAGAGAATAGATAGAATTTATAAAATGGCAAAAGACCATTACGGAGAAGTACGTTTTGTGGGCATCAAAAGACACACCAAGATAGGATGGGTAGCAAAGGTACAGTTTGATGAGTTTGATTCACTCATGGCAGAGGGTACGGATGCTATCAATGCCCTAAAAAACTTACGCAAACGAGTCAAAAAAATCATCGACCGTTACAACATGGTATGAGCCGTGAAAAATAACATTATTCTCATAGGATTTATGGGCGTAGGCAAAGGCACAACAGCACGTGCTTTTAGCCAAAAATATGGTATATACAACATAGACACCGATGACCTTATCGAGTCCAAAGAAAACAAAGAAGTCAAAAGAATCTTTGAAAAACATGGAGAAGCTTACTTCAGAGAACAAGAACAAGCCACAGCCAACTGGATAGAAACCTCTATCAAAGGCAGTTTTATCTCCTGTGGAGGAGGATTTTACAAAGTAAATAATCTCAAAAAGCTAGGCACAGTAGTCCTCCTAGATGCCTCATTTGAGTGGATACACAATCGCCTAAAAACAGCCAAAAACGCCAAAAATAAACTAGCCAAAAGACCCCTCTTCGCCCAAGAATCCGAAGCCAAAAAACTCTACAAAGAAAGAGAAAAAGCCTACAAAAAACTAGCCGACATAGTAGTAGATGTAGAAAACCTTAGCCTAGATGAACAGCTAGATTTTATCGCTAAGGCATGTGGAGTGCAGTTGCCTTGTTCTGATGAAAGATAAAATACAAAAAGGATAAAACATGTGTCAGGTATCAAAATACATCAATCCATTTACAGACTTTGGTTTCAAAAAGATATTTGGAGACCCTAACAGCACAGAACTTCTTAAAAGCCTCCTCAATGATATTTTGAAATTTGAAGGGAAAGATAAAATTAAAGAGATTACCTTTAAAAATGGAGAGCTTTTACCTGAAGTGCCTGAAGAGAGAAAAGCTATCATAGACTTGATGTGCGAAGATGAAAAAGGTATACAATTTATCGTAGAACTCCAAAAAGTTTCACAAGAACACTTCCAAAGTAGAGCCTTATACTATACCTCTTTCCCCATCCAACAACAAGGCATCAAAGGTGGATGGAATTTTGAGCTTACCCCTGTATATTTTGTAGGGATTCTAAACTTTGAGATAGAAAGATTTAAAAATAGACCTGAGTATCTTCATCATGGTAAGATAATAGATATTTATAGCAATGAAGTGATGTATGATAAACTAAATATGGTGTATCTTGAAATCCCTAAACTCAAAAAAACCAAAGAAGAACTATCTAGCCACTTAGAATGGTGGATGTACGTTTTTCAAAATCTAAACCTCATGAATGATATACCTAAAGAACTTCAAAATGATGTTATCAAAAATGCCTTTGACAAAGCAGAATTTGCCACCATGCCCAAAAATCAACAAGAAAATTATCATAAAAATCTAAAAACATATAGAGATTTGCTAAATAGTCTTGATTTTGCTATTAAAAGTGGGCATGAAGATGGACTAAAACAAGGCATAAAAGATGGACTAAAAGAAGGGTTGAAACAAGGGATAAAAGATGGAATGAAGCAAGGGATAAAAGAAGGTATAAAAGATGGGCTAAAACAAGGCATAAAAAAGGGAAAAGCAGAAGGAAAAGCAGAGGGAATTAAAGAAGAAAAAATAAAAATAGCCCAATATCTTTTAAAAACCAATATGAAATTGGACTTCATCTCTCAAACGACAGGATTAAGCATCGAAGAGATAAAGGATATTTAGGTAGAAAGTTAGCTAAATAATAATAGTTAAATATTTTTTTATGATAGAATAATCTATAAGTTTTTATGCTAAAATGTATTACTTTAAAAATATTATAGACAGAAACGAACTCAAAGAGGTATTTTGGATTGCAGAGGGAGATGTATAAGTGAATAATAAAATAGAAAAAAATAATTTTTACGAGAGTCTTAAAAATATACTTCCCTCAGGAAGAGATACTACCTATAAACAAATCAATTTTGTTATGCTTGATACATATTGGAATATTGGTAATCAGAATGAAAAGCTATTTGTATCTAAGTATCAGCTTTGTCTGCCTACTGAGGAGGAGTTGAGGGCTGAGATTGGGAGGGATGTTTTGGAGTTGGGGTTGTGAGTATAGATAATCTTAAAAATATCCTAGAACACCCATTAGTGGATACCATCGCAACTTTTCTTAAAAAATTCAAATCCTCAAAGAGCTATTGGTCTATCTCTTCTATAGTGATACTCTTTACCTTACGTGAAGCTCTAGTTTGGAGATGGGGTTCTTCCATAGAAGCCTATGCACAAAGGCAGTTAGGGACTGACTATGGTTGGTTATGGACGGCTATTGAGTTTGTGTTTGGTATTGGTGGGAGTTGGGAGTTAGTATTACTTGGGATAAGTTATTTTGGTATTTTGTCCTATGTTAAAGTTAATAGTGTAGAAAAAGACGAAATAGTAAAAGTTGTAAAAGAAGAGAGTAATAAAACTCACGATAAATTAGATGAATTAATGGAATTATTTAAAATACATGGCATAAGTGAAAAGGATTTTTTAGAAAAATATTTTGGAAAAAACTATGCTATTATTTTACAAAACCCACAAACCTATCATAACTTTACAACACTACTAGAACAAACTAATAAAACGGTAGATGAATTTTTACAAGAACGAGAAGAGCTACTTAAAAAAATAGAGTCTCAAAGCTTCAGCCCCAAATTACAATCTCAAATAGATAAAGCTTTTAAAGAGTTACGTTATGAAGATGCAAGGGAACTTTTAGATGCCTTTTTAGAAGCGAATGTAGATAAAGTAAAAGAGCTTATCAACGCCCACTATATCAAAGCACTCTCTTATATGGAACAGATACGTTATCCAGAAGCAAGAGAAGAGTTTGAGAAGATTGCACCTAATATAGATGATGTTAGTATCTTGTTTGATTATGCAGAGATATATTATATTTTAGATGAATATGATATATCGTTAAAGTTTCAAAAAAAAATATTAAATATTTTAGATTTAGAAAATGAAGATGATCGTTCTTTTATTTCGATGGCTTATGAGAATATTGGTGCAATATGGCATAGAAAAGGTGACTATAATCAAGTTGTTAAGTATTATACCGATGCTTTAAATTTGAAAATGGAAGTATATGGAGAAATACATCCTGAGGTTGGGACATCATTTAATAACATGGGGCTTCTAATGCATGATATTGGTGAGTATGAGAAATCAATAGGTTTTTATAAAAAATCTTTATTTATTCTTCTTAAAACATTAGGAGAAAAAAATTTAAGAGTATCTACTACTTATAGTAATATTGGTATGTCATTAAGTGAAAATGAAAATTTTAAAGAAGCAAAAAAATACTATCAAAAGTCTTTAGATATAATAATTTATCTTTATGGTGATAATTATATAGAGATTGCCAAAATATATAATAATTTGGCTTTAACATTAAAGAGAGAAAAAAGTTATAATAAAGCAATAAAATATTATCAAAAAGCTTTAAAGTTACAAATTACTTATTTGGGAAAAGAAAGTTATGATGTAGGGATAACATATAATAATATTGGTTCAGTGTTTTATGCAAGAAATGAATATGATGAAGCAATATATTTTTATAGAAAATCTTTATTTGTTTTAGATAATATATTTCCTATGGGGCATTCACTTATTAATGGTATTGAAGGTAACTTAGAAAAAGCAAAAGAGTGTTTAAAAAAATGAAAACTATAAATCTTCGTCTAACATCTCAAGTCGAAACCAAAAAAGTCCTAAAAAAAACTATCCAAGCCAACAGAGCATTGGCACGGCTCAATGGTACTGCTAAGATAATACCAAATCAAAATATCCTTATTAATTCTCTAGTCCTCCAAGAGGCAAAAGATAGTAGTGAGATAGAGAATATCATCACTACTCATGATGAACTATTTCGTGCAGGGCTAGATATAAGCTCTGTGACTCATGCTACGAAAGAGGTACAGCACTATAGAGGGGCTTTGCTTAAAGGGTATGCTTTGGTGGAGGAGTCTGGGCTTTTGTTGAAGCGTGATATTGTTGCTATCCAAAAGGAGCTAGAACAAAATGATGCAGGGGTAAGACGGCAAAGTGGTACGGTGCTACGTAATATGGCTACAGGTGAAGTGGTGTTTGAGCCACCTCAGGAGTATGAGGTCATACAAGAACTTTTTACAAATCTTGAACAGTATATTAATGAACCCAATGACATAGACCCACTTATCAATATGGCGATTATTCACTATCAGTTTGAGAGTATCCATCCGTTTTATGATGGTAATGGTAGGACGGGTAGAATCATAAATATACTCTATCTTATACTCAAAGAGCTACTAGATATACCTATTCTATATTTAAGCTCTTATATCATCCAACACAAGGTAGACTACTACCGACTACTCCAAGAGGTACGTACCAAAGACAGCATGGAGGAGTGGATACTCTACATACTAGATGGAGTAGAGCAGACTTCACTAGCTACTATAGAGCTAGTCAATGATATACATAAGCTCATGAATGAGACAAAAGAAACTATCAAGAGAGAACTACCCAAAATCTACAGTAAAGACCTAGTAGAGATACTCTTCATGCATCCATATACCAAGATAGATTTTTTGGTAGATGGGTTAGGTATCTATAGAGATACAGCAGGAAGGTATCTAAATAAGTTGAATACATTGGGTATAGTCCAAGAGGTAAAAATAAAAAATAGTAAATTTTTTATCAATACAAAGCTTTTTGAGAGATTGCAAAAAGGCTTGATGATAGAGTAAATTATGTTGTAAAAATAGCAAAAGTACAACATAGACTAGAACCTATGTTGTAAAAATAGCAAAAACACAACATAGCTTCTTAAGATGTAAAGAAAATGCTAAAACCTCTTAACCCGACTATGACAATAGGGTGTGCCACCTTTACGTTGGTAGTGGTTTTGATGATACTCTTCGGCTGAGTAAAAAGGGGCTTTGGGGCGTATTTTGGTGGCTATTTTTAGTCCTGAGTTTTCTAGGATTTGAATGAGCTTTTGTATGGTTTTTTTCTCTTTGGCATTGGATACAAAGATGGCTGAGAGGTATTGACTGCCGATGTCGGGGCCTTGTCCGTTGGTTTGTGTGGGGTCATGTATCTCAAAAAAAGTTTTGGCTAAGGTTTCATAGCTTACGATACTTGGGTCATAGAGTACTTCTACGGTTTCTAGGTGTCCTGTTTTGTGTTTGATTACATCATAATATTTGGGATTTTTGACATCTCCACCCATGAATCCTGAAATGACTTCTTTGACCCCTTTAATCTCTTCAAGATAATATTCTACACCCCAAAAACACCCACCAGCAAAATAGGCTTTAGAGAGGTTAGGTTTGGCTACTTTTTCTGTATGAAAATTGAGAGAGATAGAATTGACACAATGCCGTACATTTTTAGCCGTCATTCCCTCACCCTTAAAGACATGCCCCATGTGTGCACCACAGTTGGCACAGGTAATCTCTGTCCGTCTTCCATCGGCATCTAGGGTTTCTTTGATAGCTCCTTTGATGGCATCATCAAAACTAGGCCATCCACAATGAGAGTCAAATTTATCTGAAGATTTATACAAAGGGGTGTTACATATCTTACATGTGTAAGTACCATTTTCTTTTGTATGGACATACTTTCCATTAAACGCTCGTTCTGTTCCTTTGTCTATCAATACATGTTTTTCAGAGGGACTCAATTTTTCTACACTAGCTTTCCATTCTCTTAATTGCAAGGGTTTAAAATCATTGCCCTCTAGTATACACACGACACAGAGCATACAAATTATCTTTAACATACTTAGTTCCTTTATTTATAATAGGCGTAGTATATACAAGTGTCTGTGTAGTGTAGATGTACTTATCTTAAAATATATTTTTAACTCAACAACCCTCTGACTTCGTCTTCATCGATTAAGTCTTTGTTGTATTTGACTACGGCGATTTGTTCTGTTTCGTTGACGTAGCTTTCTACGATGGCTTCGTGTTGGGTGAGTCCTGCTACTTGTTCTCTGTCAAAGAGTTCTAGGGGTAGGTAGACATTGCCTCTGTTGTTTGGGCTTGGCATGGTAAATACCCATACAAACCATACCACAGAGATAGCCAGAACGACAAGTGCTAGTGTTTCTCTATCGTAATGTTGCATGAGCCAACCTGCGAGTATCCCACCAAAGAAAATACCAGAGTATCCAAAGGTATTGGCTACCCCTAAGGCAGCTCCTTTTTGGTGTACTTTGGCAAATTTGGCTACGAAGCTTTGTAAGAGTGGTTCAAACATATTGAATCCTATAAAGAAAAAGACAACACCTACGATAAATACCCATGGTGATCTAGCAAAGCCCATAGCAAGAAAAGCAATGATAATTGCCACGATTGAAAGCATAAATATTTCTTTACCTTTGCCATATTTTTCGCCAAATATCGCAGCAGGTGCCATCGAGAGGACGCCCAGTATCATCGCAGGCATATAGACTTTCCATAGTGCTGCTTTTTCCCACCCAAAGCCACCTTCTTCTACTGTCCCTGTCATCACAAGAGGGATAATGAAAAATGCCATGGTCATAATCAGCCAATGGAAAAAGAAAGTCACATACATACGTACCAGTGCTTTGTCTTTAAATACTTGCAAAAAGGTAGACTCTTCTTCGCTATAAGAGTGTACAATATGGGGAGGTTTAGGTACAGAGGTAAAGAGGACGGCAATGGCAATAATAGAGAGTATTGCTGTGAGCCAAAAGAGCTTGTCTATCCCCCAATTACCACCTACGATAGGTGCAACAATCATCGCAACAGCAAAACTCATGGCGATTGTTCCACCCATAATAGCCATGGCATGCGCACGTTGTTCTTCTTTGACGAGGTCGGCTATCATGGCAGAGACCACCGACCCAATAGCACCAGCACCTTGTAAAAATCGCCCAATAAGAAGAATATAAATATCATCTGAAAGTGCAGCGATGACTGAACCAGCGATAAAGATAAGCAGACCAAACAATAAGACTTGTTTACGTCCAAATTTATCGGACATCATCCCAAAGGGTACTTGAAAGACAGCTTGGGTAAGGGCATATCCTCCTACAACTAGCCCTGCTAAAAATGGCGTAGCGCCCTCCATATCTAGTGCATAGATAGAAAGAACGGGGAGGACGATAAAGAGTCCGAAAAATCTCAAAGCAACGATGAGAGAGAGTGGCATAATCTGTTTAATCATAGTGATACCTCTATTTAGATAAAATTTGTCTTATTATAGTAGTTAAAGGTTAAGAAGTAATGAAAATGGTTTTAGCAACAGGTAACAAAGGTAAATTACGAGAGTTTAAACAAATGTGTCAAGAAGAGATACTTCCCTTTTCTGAGCTTTTGGGTGCGTTTGAGATTATCGAAGATGCAGATACATTTGCAGGAAATGCCCTCATTAAGGCAAGGACTATCTACGACAAGTTAAGACAGAAGTATCCGTCTTGTGAGTACCTAGTGATTTCTGATGATTCTGGTCTGTCTCTTCCTCTTTTGGGTGGCTCTCCTGGTATTTATTCAGCACGGTATGCAGGGGTAGATGCCAGTGACAAAGATAATCTTTTTAAGCTTGTAGAGACACTCAAAGAGAGAGACGTGCTACAAACATCGGCATATTACACGGCTTCTATTGCCATCGTTTCTAAGTATGGTGAGTATGTGGTACATGGATGGATGCATGGCGATGTCATCGACAGTCCACGAGGCGAAAAAGGCTTTGGGTATGATGCGATGTTTATCCCTGATGGGTATGCATTGACGCTAGGAGAATTAGAAGAAGATGAAAAGGCACGTATCTCACACCGTGCAAAGGCATTGGATTTGGCGAAGCCTATTATCAAAATGTTACAAAAAAAGGAAGCAAAATGAAACAACAACAATTTATGAAAGATTTACAAGTTATTTATGATGAGCTACAGTTAAGACAAGCGAGTCTCAATAAATACTATGACCTTTTAGATGACAGCAAAGTACATGAACGTTCAGACAAGGTAGTGGGGGCATTTTTGTCTTTGATTGATGTGCCACGAGACAAAGATGCTGAAATGGCAGCGTTGACACGTATTGTTAATCTACGTGAAGATGCTTTGGAGCAAGTATTACAAAAACAAAATTTTTCAGAAGATGAAATATTGATGAAAAAAGAGTTGGCGTATGGGTTTGCTAGTACGATGCACATCACACGTCATGAGTCTTTTATCTCATGGGTAGAAGAGCATAAACTTTTGACACCCTTTTATCGTTCGCTTATCTTGGGGCTTCATTTTGTAGGGATACGCCTTTCTGTGTGGCAAAGTATGTGGACACACCATATCATCAATGGTGTGAATCGTGAGTTGTCTCAACGCTTTGATGGCGATGATAGCAAAGTCTTTACTCTGCTTCAAGAGCAAAATCTACTAGACCGTGATACCCATGGTAACGTGGGCGATAGATGTTATTCTGTTCTTATGAAAGATGAAGAGGGTGCCTATAAAAGTGTAGCATACGCAGAAGCCTTCCCTAAAGAAGTGAAAGATGTCAGCATCGCACTAGAGCAACTGATGTCACTGCTCAATCAACACGAAGATGAGGTCTTTGGTCAAAAAGAAGAGTGGTTGGCATATTTTGGAGCGATAGGGGAAGCATTTTCTCATACCAAAACTGATGAACTCATAGGCAAATGGGCAGAAGTAGATAGAAAATGGATGGCAGTGAAGACCCCTTTACAAGTAGGGCATCCTTTGGAATATTATGAAGACCATTATCGTAAAGCTGTTGCCTTAGAATGGGATTTACGTATCATCAATCCCAAACTTCAAGAAGGCTCTCCAACCAGAGAAAATATCAAAACTTTTGCCTCTAAAATGGCAGAAGAGTTTGGAGAAAATGCCCAACGTACCATAGCAAAGAACCTCAAACAAGTCGATGAAACCCAACTCTATATAGGGCAACCTATCTTGTATTATGCAGCAGAATTTAATGGATTGTTTTCAGCACAAGTTGTCCCTAATGATGAAGAAGTCTCTGCCCAATTAGGCAAAAAGATATTTGCTTATGCTGATTTTGTAATGGAATCTAAGAAATCCAAGCCTATCATGAAACTCTCTGTCGAGACGATGTCAGAAGCCTTTGTCAAAGCCCAAAGAACATTGATAGAGACCAATCCTACTCTATGGCAAGAGATTTATGATATCTCTACTGTAGGGCATGAATATGGTCATATCTTATGGATAGACTCAGATACCGAAACACGCATGAATGGCACAGGACAGTTTAAAAATATAGAAGAATTTAAAGCCACAGCAGGTGGACTTATGGCATTTTTTGCCAATGAAAAAGAAGCACTGAAAACGCATATCATAGATGACTTAGTCTCACGTGCTGTAGGACTAATGGCATGGCGTGAAGTGAGTGAAGTCTTACCGTATTACTGCGAAGGACTCATCCACCTAGACATCCTCTTTGGCTCAGGAGTCATTACCTACGATGAGGGGATAAAGATAGACTACAGCCAATACGACCGTATGAAAAAAGAGTATCAAACTGCCTACCAAAATTTAGCCAAAAACTACCTAGAAAAAGTAGATGCAAATATATATTTAAGTACATACACTATCAAAAAAGAAGGGGTATACCTACCTATAGATGACGCAATACGTACATTTGTAGAATATTATTATGCTAGATATAAAGAGATTGGACAGCAGACGGTGGTTTTGTAGGGAGTCATGTATATATTTTTTGTAAAATATAAAATATCAATTTGCTATAATTGCAATAGCCAAAGGAAATTATAAATGAAAATAGAATACTTAAAAATATCAGAACTTAAAAGCTATTGTGAAAACTTAGATATTGATATTAGAAAAAAGAAAAAAAGTGATTTAATTCAATCTGTTTATGAATATCAAAGAAAAGAAATTGATGAAGCTATAGCGAAAGGAAGGGGTATTGAACTTTTAAAATTTAAAATTCAAACTATCGCAAATGAATATGCAATAAAGCTAGACTTAAAAATTAATGCAAGAAAAGAGGAAATGAAAAAAGATGATAAGGCACATTATTTAATATATAGGGTGCTAGGTATATCAAATAATGAAGGTATGTTAATAGACGAATATCAAAATACGGGACGATTTTTATATAAATATGCAGGTTCTTTTTTGGAAGAAGTGGCTTCTTTGTGTCTTTTCTTTGCCAATAGTACGGGAGGGAAAAAATTTGTTGAAAACACAGAGGGTAAAAAACCAAAAAAGTTTGAAATTGACTTTTTAAATGGGGATGATGCCGTTGAGTTAAAATGGAGAGATGCTACAACATATGGAGACCATATCACGAAAGAACATACAAGGGTAAAAGTCATAAAAGGTCATGGATATACCCCTGTTCGAGTTATGTTTTATTATCCACAAAGAGAACAAGCTATCAAAATTCAAGAAACACTTAAAACTTTATATAAGGGTGTGAATGGAGAATATTATGCTGGAGATGATGCATGGGAGTACCTAAGAAAAATTAGTGGCTATGATTTGAAAGAGATATTGATAGAAGTTGCACATAATAGAGAATTATTAAATGAAGCATAAATATAACTATTTTAGGGAGGGTGATTGCCTTGATGAAATGGAACAAATTGAAAAAAACTCCATTCACTTAATTTATTTAGACCCTCCATTTTTTACAGAAAGAAAGCATACTCTTAAAAGTAAAGACCGAACAAAAGAATTTTCTTTTGATGATACATGGGGAAGTAGTGAGGGGTATGCTCATTTTTTATATCAACGTATCACATTAATGCATCAAATTTTAAGAGATGATGGTTCAATCTTTGTACATTGTGATAAAAGTGGCGAACATATTGTCAGAGCTGTTTTAGATAAAGTATTTGGAGAAAAAAATTTTCAATCAGAAATTATTTGGAGTTATAAACGCTGGTCAAATTCAAAAAAAGGTTTACTTCCTACACATCAAAATATATATTTTTATTCAAAAACTAAAAACTTTAAATTTAATACAGTATTTACTGCTTATTCAGAAACTACGAATGTGGATCAAATATTACAACGAAGAACGAGAGATGCTGATAACAAATCTATTTATGACAGAGATAAAGAGGGTAATATCTTACTTGGAGATAAAAAGAAAGGTGTGCCACTCAATGATGTTTGGGATATACCATATTTAAATCCAAAAGCAAAAGAACGAGTAGGGTATCCAACACAAAAGCCATTGTTACTCTTGGAAAGAATCATTGAACTTACTACGGATGAGAACGATATTGTTTTAGACCCCTTTTGTGGTAGTGGTACAACGTGTGTCGCTTCTAAATTATTAAATAGACAGTATATTGGTATAGACAAATCTTTTGAAGCAATTGAATTGTCTAAAAGTAGAATAAAAAATCCTATAAAAACTGAATCAAATCTCTTAAAAAGAGGCAGAAAGTCTTACTTAAATGCCGATAAAAAAGCACTTGCTTTGTTAGAAGGCTTAAAATTTAATGCCGTACAAAGAAATAGAGGAATAGATGCAATACTCATAGAACAATATGACAATGCACCTATTTTAGTCAGGGTTCAAAAAGAAAAAGAAACCTTAATTGAATCTGCTTCTTTTTTAGCCAAAGCCATGAAAATCAAAAAATCAAAAAAATCAATTCTTATCCAAACAAATCATAGTGGATTATTTGAAACAGATATTTATTATGAAGGAATGAATATTTTAAAAATACCCTCCGTAGAGATAGTGAATATATTGAAAGAAGAATAAAGTTCTAATCTGATGTATTAACCATGCCATTTATGCACACATAAGCAAGATTAGTATAGAATGAGTGAATAAAGGATTTCTTATGCTGAAAAATTTTCTCTTCATTTATGTGTTATCTTTGTGTATTTCTCAGGGTGTGTGGGCTGGGAGTACTTCGATTTCTAAAAATCAGTTAGATGCTGTATTGCAAATCGTTACTCACTATATTTTGTCTGATTTTACTACACCTACTCCTTTGATGACCTCTTCCTCTACGGTTAGCGTGGATGAAAATCAAACAAATGCTATCACGCTTCATGCTACAGGTGAGGGTACTATTTCTTACAGTATTAGTGGAGAGGATAGTGGCTTATTTGAGGTCAATGCTTCTACTGGGGTGGTACGGTTTTTAGTAGCTCCTGATTATGAAGCGATACCTGTCAAACTATCGTATACCTTTATCGCTAGGGCTAGTAATGGACTACATGAGACGACACAAAATATCGTTATCCATATTATCAATATTAATGATACTCCAAGCAATAAAAGAAGTCTTGGTATCAATGTGGAGGGCTTAACTGACTGGACACCTAGTCTAAATTTTTTAAATCAATTTAGACGTGCTAGGCTATGGATATCTCGACCTTCTGATGATTCAGTATGGGATGATGGTCGTAATATCAATATGGATAGCAATGGATATGTGACCTCTTTGGATGTCAACCAAACAGCACTCTCTTTGCTACATGTAACTACTGGAAATGATAGTAACTTGTCTTGTGAGAGTGGACGCTATGAATTACACTATGAAGGGGAGGGTACATTTACTTTTAAAGGTGCTTCGACATTGGTATCGCATGATAGTATACATAAGACGGCGATTGTTAATTTTGACTGTAGTACCCCTAACTATCTAGCCTTTCACTTGCTTAGTACAAATCCACTAAATTACCTTAAAAATCTTACTTTAGTTCATGAAGACTATGTAGCTTCTTTTAATAATGGAGCAATTTTTCATCCTCGCTTACTAGAGAGTTTAAAAGATTTTTCTGTGCTTCGTTTTATGGACTGGGGGAAGATAAATTACTCTACGATTAGCACGTGGAACAATAGGGTAACACCTCAAAGCTTCTCTTATGCTATTGGAGATAGGGGTGTGGCGATAGAAGCGATGATTGATCTTGCCAATACACTGAATGTCTCGCCTTGGATATGTGTACCTCATAGAGTAGATGATGCGTATTTTATACCATTTGCGACGTTGCTAAAGACAAGACTTCATGCTTCATTGAAGTTTTATGTGGAGTATTCTAATGAAGTATGGAACAGTATCTTCCCTCAAAATGCTTTTTCTTTGGTACAAGGCATTGCTTTGAACCTTGATAGTAATATGTATTTAGCTGGACAACTGTTTCATTGGGTTCAAACAGCTAAGATTGGAGAAGCGTTACATACGGTATTTGCAGATGAAAATACACAAAGGTTTAGCACCGTAGTAGGCAGTCAAAGCTCCAATATATGGTTTGCACAACAAGGCTATGCGTATCTTCAGGGTATCAATAAAGAACATTTGATAGATGCCATCGCTATTGCTCCGTATATGGGAGGAAATCTAGGTAATCCCTCTACAGCAAGTACCATTGCCACATATACAGTTGACCAAATATTGGATGAGGTAGAAGCCAATATCCCTGTAGTGATGCAAGATGTTACAAGCTATGTGAATTATTTTTCTTCTAAAAATATCAGGATTTTAGGCTATGAAGGAGGACAGCACTTAGCAAGAGTAGGAAGCACATCTTATGACAATACCCTAGAAACACTCTTTATCGAAGCCAATAGAGCAGACAGGATGGGTACATTGTATACACGTTATTTAGATACTTGGGATACCGTGAGTGAGCAAGAAGTGATGTTACTCTTTATCTCAGTGGGTGGGTATGGACAATACGGTTCATGGGGATTAAAAGAAAGTGACACACAAATCCATAGCCCCAAAAGTGATGCCGTCAAAGCGTGGATACTTAATATTTGAAGAGGAAGCAAATAAAGGGTACTTTTAAAAAGTGCAATTTTGAATAAAGTAAACACTCGCATATCTTTTATACTCTCCTTCTATAAAATTAACTATTGTGTTACTTTTATACACAATATTTCTAATATCTTCTTTAAGTTTCTTCATCTTTTTCTTTCTTAGCATAAAAATGTCATAAAAAAGTTATATTTAGTTTTATAGTCTAGTAATTAAAGATATTGAAGGAGTTATTATGCAGAGGTTTAGAGGAATTAAGGGCTTTTTGTTCTTGATAGTATTTTTCCCATTGGTATTAATGGGGAGTGCGTGTACAACTTTTACAGATATACAAAGTAGTACTTATAAAAATGATATTTTGTATGCGTCTGATACATTAAGAGGATGGGTAACTTGTAAGAATGGTGCATTTACCCCATCCAATAATACAACACGAAGAGAAGCAATCGCTATGGCTCTTCTTGCAGGAGGACATACTCCACCTAATAGTACGGCAGAATGTTTTGATGATATAGAAAATGAAACTTGGGCAAGAGATTATATCTGTTATGCAAAGACTCAAGGTATTATTACAGCAAATGCGAGTTTCCGTCCAGATGATAATGTGAGTTTTCAAGAAGCCTCAGCTATGATTTTACGCTCTATGACTTCTGATAGCTATACTGTGAGTAATGACCCCAATACTTGGAGTAATGCTTATCTTGAAAAAATGTCTTACTATGGTTTTATGGATGATAAACTTTCAAAAGTTAAGAGAGACTACTTTACGCATCTCTTAAGAGCAATAGATGCAGACCCATATAAACAAGCACAAGTAGCAGAACCTAGAATTTCTTCGGCTAGTCTCTCTACATCAAATATTAATCAAGGTGATGAAGTTACACTTACCGTTCAACTTACTAATCCTATGATAAGTGGATTTAGTATTGATGCTCAAAGTCTTAATACTTCTATTCCTTCTCTTAATTGTAGTGGTACGAGTTGTGCTGTTACATTTATTGCTAATAATGTGGGTGCAAGACTTTTAGTTGTATATTTAAAGAAAAATGCACAAAATATTGATACGGAGCGTGTAGATTTTGATGTACAAGAAGCTATCGTTATACCAACTCCAACTATCTCATCTGTTACACCTAGAACAGCAAACTTAAATGAAAAAACTACATTTACTGTTAATGGTGAAAATCTAACTTCTACGCTTGTATTATATATTCCTGATTGTGATAATATGACATCTTTAGGTGGGACTACAAGTCGTAAGCAGTTTTCGTGTACACCTATTAACTATATAGGTTCTAAGGCATCGGTGGTCAAAGATAAACCAAGTGGTACGACACTTAAATCCATTTCTATCAACATAATAAAAATACCAGACCCTATTGTCTATCCTAAAATTACCATCATGACATTAGCAAATAGCACAATACAAATAGGAGATAAATTATCTGTTACACTAAAACTAGATAAAGCCTTAGAGAGTGGGCAAAAGATTGTAGTGGAATATGAATCTAAAGAGCTTGATGTCTCTTGTTCTAGTCTTGATTGTTCGGTGTATCCTACTATGAATAAAGTAGGAGATACTCAATCTATTAGAGCAGTTTTAGTCAATAAAGATGGAAATAAAATCTCTGCTAGTTCTCAAACTAAAACTTATACAGTCAAAGAGATTGATAAAACAGCTCTTAGTATTATTTCTACAGATATTTCACCTAAAATATCTGCCAAAAATGTAGAACATAATATTACACTAAGCCTCTCTTCTAAACTTATTAATGGTCAAGTCCTTAGGTTTGAACTAGAAGGCTTAACTAGAGGCACATTTTTTGAACCAAAAAATTCACCTATGACTTGTTTTAATCTCAAATGTGCAAGTCAAAATAGCGTTAAATACGCAGGAGTAGATAGAGCTATTCGTTTTGCTATCTTTGAGGGTACAACACAAATAACAGAATGGAAAGTTGATACTTATACCGTTACTGAACCGACAATTAAAAATGTCATAGCAAAACCACAAACAGCGATGCAAGGCACTTATTTTGGTTTTGATGCTATTTTGTCCGAGCCTTTGCCTCTGAACCATAGCGTAAAAGCTCAATTAGAAACGGGTGAGGATGATGTATATCTTGATTTGAAATATGCTACTTGTGAAGATACTTCTTGTCATTATGGTAAAATTATTGGAACAGCAAAATACAATAGAAAAGTACGCTTTGGTATATTTTATGATGATAAATTAACTTCTAGTGGTTGGAAGTATGCTACTTATAATGTAGATGCAGACTCTTCTATCAATGAAGCTCCAATACATATCAATTCTTATCCTACAAGTGAAGGTTCTAATGTTATTCCTCTTGCTAAAAACTTCAAATTTTATACAAATTGGAGTGATAAAGAGAATGATAAAGTTGTAGATGTAAAAGTACGCTACAAAAAAGTGGGTTCTAGTGATTGGTCAAATGAAATAGTCTTAGACCACTATAAAGGTACTTCGTTTACGAATAATAAAGAAGCGTTAAAAATAGATGAAGAAGGTAGTTATGAATTTGAAGTCAAAGCGAGTGATAAAGTAGATTTAAACGCTCCTATTATTCA
>JAMOTK010000071.1 GCA_027062365.1 Sulfurovum sp. | reverse complement strand
CTTGCTTAATTATTAATTCTAATTCAGCCTCTTCGTCTTTGCTTAGTTTTACTTTAGTTATTGGTCTCATTCGGGTATTTTAGCATATCTTTAATATATTATTGATTTATTTAGTTTTGGGACTTATAAATCCAAATATGTAATCGTTTGGACATCCCCTCTGTCACCCTCAAAGATAATCGCTGCTTTATTTTTGCGTGTGTCTAAATGACGGTCGATACATTGGTGTGCTACATTAAGCTGTCCACCATCGAACCACTTGACAAAAGGAGCATTACTTTCGTCTAATACGGTATCAAATGGCTTGAACCAATCTATCTTTTCATTGGCATAGTCTGCCCAAAATCCCTCATAGTCATCATGAGATTTTTTGACTAAAGCGTGGTACTCTTCCATGCTCTTAATCGTAGCATTTTTTGCAAATTCTGGATTGGGTTGATAAATATCTTGTGACATTGTATTCCTTTATGTTAATTAAAGTATTTTAGCATATAAAATATTTAGATATTAAAATACTTTCACAAGAGATTTAAAATAAGAGTATTTTTATCCGACTTGTTACATTTATTCTAATTAATTTTCTTTTAAAACTAAAGAAAACTATTATAACATGATACTGTAGCATTACTATAGCATTCATTTTTATTGTGTTAGCTATAAACACCTTTGTATTCTGAGATTTCTTGAAGCTTCAAATACATCACAGCATCATTGAGTGCATCATGTTTTCCTAATGTTGGAATATTTAGATTTTTCATAATAGTATCAAATTTTAAATCTACAAATTCATAAGAAGATTTCTTTTGGTATCGTTTATAATACATACTTGAAAGCTCTATACTTTTATTGGGAATTGTTGTGCCTATTATTTGTTTGGTATAACGATTAATCATCGCTATATCAAATTTGATATAGTACCCTATCAGCGTTTTATTGCCAATAAAATGAAGAAACTCTTCAATAGCTATTTTGGCATCTTTACTGTGAAGCATATCACAAGGACGGATGTGGTGTATCTTTATACTCTCTTCTGCTATGTGCTGTGTTGGGGTTAAAAATCTTTCAAAAGATTCACTTAATTTTATTTTGTTATGACTAAGCTTTACAGCACCGATAGAAAGAATCTCATCTTTTTTAATGTTTAAGCCTGTTGTCTCACAATCAAAAGAGACAAACTCTTCCTCTAACAGTTCCTCAAATAAAAATTCAAACTCTTTATTGTTAAGCTTAGATTTATGATATTTATGTTTTATTTTTTTGAACATTATTGGATATTGTCCAAACGAAAATGATGTATAATAAATTTTTTAAATGTATTTACAATACTTAAACTGTCTTTGAGCATATCTCTTTCAATTTTACTAAAGTGACTTATATCAATAATATTATTGATGGATTTTCCCTCTTTGAGTCTCAAGATATGTCCTTGTAATCTTAACCTAGACAATAGTCCTAATGCTTCTATCAGTTCTGAGGCTAAATTTTTGTCCAATATATTTAATTCGTGTAATTTTTTAATTCTTGCTACAGTGGCATTTTCTATCACAGCATTTTCTAATGCCAAAGACCTCACACCTTGTACAATCGCAAAAATACCTCCTTTTTTAATATCTATTCCATCATCAACTGTTTTTAATGAAGAAAAAATACTAATAGGTGTTTTGAAATTAAGCGTTGCTTTGGCAAAATATGCCATATATACATCTTTTTGTTTTGCAAGTTTAAATATTTCATCTTTTAATGGCTCAAATAAAGTATCATTTCCTGCAACATATTTGGCATCAAAAAAGATAGCTAAGTTCATATAATGCTCCATATCTGTCCCCAAAAACCATGTGTTAATTTGTTCTTTAAATTGAGATTCTGTTTTGCACCAATAGGGATTATTTACCATAATATTTCCCTCACACTGAGGAAATCCAAAGGATATAAGTTCTTTTGTAAATATTTTCATATAAGGATAATAGTCTGATACTACTTCGCCATTTGCAATAATAAGTGCATTGTCTTGGTCTGTTCTTATGATTTGTTCATCTCTACCTTCACTACCCATGACCAAAAGGGTACATCTTTGATGGTATTCTTTTGGTAAGATAAGATTAAAAAGCTTCTCATAGATTTTTGCATTAAGTTGGGCGACCATCTTTGCGATATAACTTGTTTTTAAACTCTTATCATAAAGTGATTTAATGGTTTTATTGACATCATTACTCGCTACTCTTAGCTCTTCAATCGTTGTGGATTTAGCAATTTTGACAGCTACAATGTGGGTATGGTTTGCAAAATAACTTAAAATATCAGCTTGTTTAAGTAGTCCTATGATGTTTCCATCTTCAATGACCCCTACTCTTTTAATATCATGTTTGATAATCGTCAAAAGTACTGAAAATAAAAATTCATCTTTTTGAACACAAACAAAAGGAAATTTGGCAATTTCTATCACAGGGCTACTTAATGCTTTACCCACAAGTAAAACATCTTTTTTAAGTACAGAATCTGTAATAACACCATAACGTACACCATCTTTTACGATAATCGTTGAAGTACCTTTTTTCATAGACTGTTCTATCGCATCTTTAATACTACAATCTGCTAGTACAAGACATGGGGTATGGATATATATATCGCTTACTTTTGAGAACATAAAAGATGAAATATCCGAACCATATTCTTTATTTTTAAGTGTTTGTAATCTTGCTGATATATTTTTAAGAAAAAAACTTTCAAATTCTTTATTTGAAGCTATCAAATGTAAAAATGTAGATTTTTTTAATTCATAACAAATAAGATCTTCACTTACGATAAAGGTACTGTCTGTTTTGTTGTAGAGTAGAGAATCTGCGTCAAACTCATCTTGTTCATGATATACAGAGGTCAGTTCATCATTATTGTATTCATTCACTTCACCTTTGATGATAATAAAAAATGAATCACTTAGTTTTTGAGGAGAAATCAAAATAGTATCTTTTGTATAATATGCAATATCCATATTTTTAAAAGCTGTATCTAACGCATGTTTGCTAAGTGTATCAAATGGATGTATTTCTTTTATAAAGTTTTCTTGGTCATGAAGACTCATGTTTTTTCTTTCGTATCATTTTATAAGTACTGCCCCAAAGGAGCAGTATATGTATTAGTGGTCTATCGCAGCACCTGCCCCTGAAGGCACACGGATACTTTCAACCAAAGCTTGAATTTCAGCTGGTGGTGGAGGAGTAGCACGTGATACAAAGTATGCTACCACAAAGTGAAGTACCATACCTAAAGTACCAATACCTGTAGGAGCGATACCAAAGAGATAATCTTCTTTTGCCCCACCCATAAATACAAAGTATACAATGTAGGCAAAGGTAAAGGTAAGTCCTACAACCATACCTGTAATCGCACCTTCTTTATTCATACGTTTATCAAAAATTCCCAAAATAATAACAGGGAAGAATGACGCAGCAGCCAAACCAAAGGCAAAGGCAACTACCTGTGCTACAAATCCTGGAGGATTAATGCCCAAATACCCTGCGACCAGTATGGCAACAACGGCAGCCCCTCTAGCCAAATTCAATTCAGCTTTTTCAGAAAGTGTTGATTTACCTGTTTTTTTATCTTTCATCAATACTTGACCAAATAAGTCATGAGAAATAGATGCTGAAATAACAAGCAATAATCCTGCTGCTGTGGAAAGTGCAGCGGCTAGTCCACCTGCTGCCATAAGTGCAATAACCCATGCTGGTAAATTTGCTATCTCTGGGTTGGCAAGAACCATAATATCTCTATCGACATAAATTTCATTTGCAACGCCGTTATTTGCTTTGAGTTCTGCTTCTGTAGGAGTACCTTTTGCATTGATAGTCAATCTTTGACCATTGATACCTCTTTTTTCTCCATCATACACAGGTTTACCTTTAGCACCATCAAATGCTGCACCATTGGCATATTGTATTTTGCCATCACCATTTCTATCATTCCATGCAAGTAATCCACCTTGTTCCCAAGTTTTAAACCAAGCACCATTATTGACTGTACCATCAGCGCGTATCATTTCACCTGCGACAAATGCTTTATAGTCAACATTTTGTACATTAGAGATAAGATTTACTCTAGAAAAAGCAGCCACTGATGCAATCGTTGTATACATAATAGCAATAAAGAGTAATGCCCAACCAGCAGATATTCTAGCATCCTTAACCGTAGGCACGGTAAAAAATCTAACGATAACATGAGGAAGACCTGCTGTACCTGCCATAAGTACTACTGTAAGCATAAACATATTAAAAATAGAACCTGGTTCGGTATAGTTGTTAAATCCTAAATCATTGACAGCTTGGTCGAGTGCATGCATCAAGTATGTCCCCTCTGGAATAACCCTCACACCACTATCAAAAGCAAAGGAGGTTTGAGAAAAAAGTCCTAACTGTGGTAAAAATGTATCTGTCACTTGAATAGAAAGAAAAATAGCAGGCACGGTAAATGCAAAAATCATTACCACATATTGCGCTACTTGTGTATACGTAATCCCTTTCATTCCACCTAATACCGAATAGATAAATACAATACCCATACCAAGCATCACACCTGTATTGACATCTACTTCCAAAAATCTTGAAAATACAATACCCACACCACGCATTTGACCAGCAACATAGGTAAATGAGATAAAGATGACGGCAATCACAGCTACAGTTCTTGCTACATCAGAATAATATCTATCACCGACAAAATCTGGTACAGTAAACTTACCAAATTTTCTAAGATAAGGTGCTAAAAGCATTGCCAATAAGACATATCCACCCGTCCATCCCATAAGATAAGCACCACCATCAGAGCCTTTAAAAGCAATGATACCTGCTAGTGAGATAAAAGAAGCCGCAGACATCCAGTCAGCTGCTGTTGCCATACCATTGGCTATAGGATGTACGCCACCACCTGCTATATAAAATTCTTTAGTAGAACCTGCTCTAGCCCAAATTGCAATACCTATATATATCGTAAAACTAATCCCTACAAATATATAAATTAAACTTTGTAATTCCATCTCATCTCCTATTCATTTACGCCATATTTTTCGTCAATTTTTCCCATTTTATATACATATACAAATATAAGTATAACAAACGCGTAAACTGCACCTTGTTGAGCAAACCAAAAACCTAGTTTTACTCCCGAAATCTCAATAGCATTTAGTTGTTCAATAAACAAAACACCTGCCCCTAAAGAGACAATGAACCATACCACTAAGAGTGATAAGATTGTTCTTATATTTTCTTTCCAATACGCTTGTGCTTTTTCTGCATCCATATTTATCTTCCTTTTTAAAAGTTGTAATTTGCAATCAATCTTAATTCAGACCAGTCTAATCCTGGTGCAAAATCTGTAGGGAAATTCCCTCTAAGTCTTAAATTTAATGCTTCAGTCGCTTGGTATTTAATATCAAAACCAGACTCTTCAGCTGTCCATGCTACATCAGGTTTATAGGTATTAGCAGCACCTATATCAAATGATACATAATAAGCCGTTGCTTTTAGGTTAAGACCTGTTAAAT
This sequence comes from Sulfurovum sp., assembly GCA_027062365.1. Classification (GTDB taxonomy): domain Bacteria; phylum Campylobacterota; class Campylobacteria; order Campylobacterales; family Sulfurovaceae; genus Sulfurovum. Next base: position 10,799 of record JAMOTK010000071.1, on the reverse strand, counting down.
CTTTCATATTATAGGTCACTGCTACTTTTGTTGTAGAGGTATCTGCAAAAAACATGTGTCTTGTTACCATACCTTGTGTAAATGCTGGGATTCCCCCCCATGGCGTAATAATACCACCATTCATTGTACCACTACTATCGCCTGTTTGAGAATAGGCGACATACCCACTTAATGCACCACTGTTGGCTGTAAGTTTACCTGCCCAGTAGTGACTCTCTACATCACCAGCTAAGGCATCACCGACTTCACTTTGACCAATATATTGACCTGAAGCTTTCATCTTAATACTATCGCCAAAGCTATAATCTGCTTGAAGGTATACAGCATTTAAAATATCATGAGCATAGTAGTTCCATGCTTGAAGATTGAGTCCATCAATACCCTTATAGATAACAGCAGCAGCAGTGACACCAGAAGTATCGGTACCTTCACCTAGTGCAATGACACCCATATCGGCGAAATTACCATTGGTACCTTCTTTATATCCTAGACCATACCCACTTTGTAGTGACAATGCTCCTGCTTTACCATATACATTTCCAAATGTACCCACAGTTTCTCGTGTGACATGTGCTAAGATGAGTGTGGTATCTTTTATATCTGTGTTGCTTAAGACGGCTGCTTCAAAAAGGTTAGGAAGCATTCTTGCATCATCTGCACCTGCTAATGGCGTATTTAGTTTTTGACGACCTATTTTAAGATTGGTATTACCATTCTTATAATTTAAGTACGCTTCTCCCACAAAACCATAGTCACTAAAATCATCACCATAAAGTGATGGGTCATAATTTGCTGAGGTTAATGGTGAGCCATGAATACTAGCCCCTTCAACAGCATAGAATTTAACCCCTGCACTGAGTCCGTTCCATGCTGTTGTATCATAACCAATCCACCCACCAAAAGCCAAAGAGTTACGATTATTTTCTATACTTCCAGAATATGTTCTGTCTATATAAAAAGCTCTTAATTGTCCAGATACTGTTCCAAAAGATTCTTCTTCTACTGCCTGAACTGTTTCGATAACAGGCTCTATTGGCTTAAGGTCTCCTCCTGCCATAATGATTGTTGATGATATAACTGATAGTAATACCGTTTTTTTCATATTATTTTTCCTTTATAGTTAATATAATTTACTATACATTACAGATATAGCATTCATATAGCATTGAAGATTACACTATAAAATTATCTAAAAAAAATTATCTATGCGTCAATTAGTTACAAATTAGTTATGTTCTTTCGTCATTAAAGTTTTTTATCAATATATATCCAATACCCTTGATAGAATTAATTAAATCTTCTTTGAGTACTTGTCTAACTCGATGCATTTCAGCACGTATAATGGCATTATCCACAGGTCTATCTTCCCAAACATAATAACGCAACATCTCAAAATCAACCACTTTATTGATATTAGAAGCCAATACATTAATGATTTGCGATTGTTTAGGGGTGAGTATCTGCTCTTCATTGTCAAAATAAAGTCTCTCATTATCCAAATTATACATATACATTTTACTGATTTTAATAATGCTTTTGGACTCAATTTGTGCCATTTTAAATAATCTTTCAATATGTAATCTAAGCTCTTTTAAATGAAAAGGTTTTTTTAAATAATCATAACACCCCAATTCGTATGCCTTGGAAATTTGTTCTATTTCAGTGATTGCCGATATAAAAATAGTAGGTACATATATTTTTTCTTTTTGTAACATATCTAAGAGAGTCAATCCATCTATGGTTGGGGTATTAATATCAAAAATAAATAAATCATAGCTATTGTCTTGTATCTTTTGATAGGCCTGTTCCCCATCTTCACACATATCAAGACTATACCCACAATCATTAAGATATTCGGTGATAGCACTTTGTAACATGAGTTCATCTTCTAATAGTAGTATCTTCATGATATTCTCCTTTGGTAAATGTATATATAAATGATGTTTCTTTTTCACTAGAGTGTAAGGCTATATCAATCATCTCTTGCTGTGCGATACTATACACAATTTCTAATCCCAAACCAAATCCACCTTTTACATTATTTTCACGTTCAAATGCTTTAAAAATACGTTTGGTATCTTTTATTTTAGGGGAGTGTGTGATGAAAGTTAAAATGATAGCATCCTTTGTTTCTTTTAATGAAAGTTTTATCGTTGTACCTTTATATGCATATTTAGTAGCATTAGAAAGATTATTATCTATAAGACGTTGTAATTTTTCCTCACTCATATAAATCCATATTGTATCAACAATATCAACGATAATGTTTTGTTGATTTCCTTGAAAAATTTCTTCAAAAAAAGTAACCCTCTTTTCTAAAAATACAGAGAAATTAAAATATGTTTTTTTGTATATAAAACGATTTTTTTTAACCATATAGCTCAAATCATCGTATATATTGTTGATAATCTTACTCCCTGCTTCAATTTTAGACAAATATCTATTAGACCCATGTTTTATTTTAAAAAGATCAATATGGGTTAAAATGACAGCCAAAGGTGTATTAATCTCATGGATAGAATGTTTGATAAAACTATCTTGTGCTTTAACCAATGAAGTAGAAAAATCTTTTTCTTCTAATAATAATTTATTTTGATTATACAAATCTTTTGTTTTTTCTTTTACTTTATCTTCCAATGTTGCATTCAGTTCAGATAATTTTTGCTTTCGTGCATGTATCTCTCTAATCATAATATTGATATAGGTCACCATATTTTTAAATTCTATCAATCGTATTTTCTTGCTATCTATCAACAAGTTTTTAGAGGCTGCATTTTGAAAAAAATGGGTAAAAATATCTATTTCATTTTTGAGTATACTATTAGAGATAAGAATACCAATGAACCCAACGATAAATAATAATAAAAGTAAAAATACAATATCTATCATATATTTATTAAGTTTTTCCTTTAATAAAGATTTTTTCTTTACAATACTTTTTTCTACCTCATCAAGATAAACACCTGTACCTACCATCCATTCCCATGGTTCAAAAGATTGTGCATAAGAGGCTTTTGGACTTAACTTATCTGTGGTAGGTTTAATCCATGTATATTCAACAAATCCTCCATTTTTTTGACGTGAAACACGAATAAGGTTTTCAATCACTTTAACCCCATTAATATCTTTAATAGTATAAAGGTTTTTTCCTATATTTTTTCTTTGTACAGGATCAGAGAGAACGGTACCTTTAAAATCATAAATAAAGATATATCCTGTACCATCTTGTCGCTCATAAAGATGTTCAATTGCATTTAAAATTTCTTGCTGTAAAGCCAACTTGTTTTTATTTGTATGATATTTCAAATACATATATTCAATAAACTTCACAACCCTTTGCGTGTCAAAAACAATCTCTTTTTTCTTCTTTTGAATATACTGTTCTTGCATTTTTTTGATATTTATATCAAACTCTTTGTACTCATAATTAAAAATAATTGATATAAAAAAAATAATAAAAAGAAACATAACCATCATCGTAATCACATGAATATTCATAATAGACTTATATTTAGCAAAAGGAAACTGCATGATAATATCGTTTAGCTAACAATCATTATAATTAAGTGTGTCTTTGTCATGGTATTCCTTTTTATTTTATCCTCTCATTATAATCACTAAACTCTTAAAGCCCAATCAAATCTCTATTTATCAAATCTCTGCTTCCATAAAACCTATCAATATCTTCGATACCAAATCAATACGTTTGATAAAGCTCTCTTTAGAGGCTCTTTCTTTGATGGTATGGTCACCATCGCCGTAAGGTCCCCAACCATCTAGGGTTGGTACTCCTTGTGAAGATATGATATTGGCATCGCTGACCCCTCCTCTTTTTTCGGTAGATAAAGTAACATTACAGAGTGTATTGATACGCTCTACAAAAGAAGATTGTGCTGATGAGGGTTGCATGACATCTCTTTGTATAGCTCCTGATAACGTAGACTTTGTACCTTTTACATAGCTAGTAGAGACGATAGTATCAATACCTGCTAAGACTCTATCTCTTTCTTCTATACTAGTATACCGTAGCTCAAAAGTGAGATGTGCTTTAGGTGAGATAGTATTTGCACCTATGCCTCCATGAATTTTGCCTACATTAACAGTGGTTTCTTTGGCTAGGTTGCTAAGGGCTACTAGCTGTATGAGCTTTTGGGCTAATTCAAGATTGGCATCAGCCCCATCGCTGTAGTGATTTCCTGCGTGTGATGCTTTGCCTTCTATCTCTATAAAGAATGTACCGACCCCCTTACGAGCAATCACTACCTCATCATGGACACCTGCTGCTTCAAAGACCATACAATAGTCATACTCTGAAGCCAAAGAAGCCAAGAGGTGCTTTGAGTCATCGCTTCCTGTCTCTTCGTCACTTACGAGTAAAAAATCTATATTGTATATCTCATCGTATTTTTGGTATACATTTCTAAGGGCTTGTAAGGCAACATAGTTCCCCCCTTTCATATCACAGACCCCTGCTCCATATATCCATGCATCATCTTCTTTAAATGTTTCAAAGGTATCAGGAGGAAAGACAGTATCAAGATGTCCTAGTAACAGAAGCTTTTTACCTTTTCTTTTTTTAGAGACACAGTGAAGATGGTCTCCTATCTCTTCTCTTTTATGAAAAATGGTTTCAAAATCCAAAGCTTTCATCCATTGAGCAAATATTTTAACATTTTTATCTACACCCTGTTTATTTTTTGTCCATGAGTTTATCTCTATGATACTTTTTAGTTCGTCAAAATTACTATTACGCATTATAAGCCTTTGTTTCTATTTTATTACTTTTATGTTGAAGATATTTTAGTAAAATATAGTAAAATATCACATTAATTAAGAACTTTAAAATATTAATTTGGAGGAAGTAATGTCAAGAAAAATCGGTATGTGGCTTTATAGCAACGGTGGTGGAGATAAAATCCAAGAAAAAATAGTCAAAAAGCTCAAAGAAAGAGAGATTGAAACAATTACAGATATCAATCTTCGTCATGCTATAGCCCAAAATGGTCATATATTGCATGATAAGCTCAAAGTAGATGGGCTTGACCTCTTTTTCTCATATAACGCAGGAGAGCAGACGCAGTATCAAGTCTTTTTGTATCAAGCACTCAATCGGGTCATGCCTATGATAAACTCTTATGACTCTTTTGCCCTCACAGAAGATAAGTTTCAAACTTCATTCTTGTTGCGTCAACATGGTATCGCTACACCTAGCTTTAAGCTTTGTCATAGAGATGATACGCAACATCTCCAAACCATCATGAAAAAATGGTCAAGAATGGTCTATAAACCAACCGATGGTTGGGGTGGTGTGGGGCTAACTAAGATAGAAAATCAAGCTACTTTAGATATGTTACTTCCTTTCCTTAATCAGATGGATTTACGTTTTTTCTATGTAGAAAAATTTGTCAAATATGACAATACTGATTTTCGTGTAGATATAGTAGATGGTGAATTTGTAGGATGTTATGGACGTAAGGCTTCTAAAACCGATTGGCGTACCAATATTACAGCAGGTGGCTCAGTATTTTTGCGTGAACCTGATGACAAGGTGATAGAAATAGCAAAAAAAGCAGCTAAGATTTGTGGGACAGACATCGCAGGAGTAGACATTATCTATGATATGGAAAAAGAAGAGTATGTGGTACTAGAAGTCAACGGTATCCCTGCTTTTGCAACACCAGAACAAGAAAAAATGGGCTTAAACTTCAACAAAAAGAAAATTGATTTAATCGTCAATATGATAGATAGAAAAACAAAAAAATAAGGAATTGATGATGGCAAAGAAACAAGATAAAAAAGTTCAAGACAAAAAAGTTAAAAATAATAAAATAATAAAGAATAAAAAAGAGAAATTACCTAAAATCGGTATGCTATATATGGATTATGTATTAAGATTTTTTGATAAATCAAACTTCAAAGGCTGGCCAGACAAGATAGAGACCGTTACCTATCATTGGAAAAATGATAGCAATCGTTTTATAAAAGAAGTCAAACGTAAAAAAATAGATATTCTTATAGGAAATATCCCTGCAACTGCCTATGAAACATTTAGAGAAATAGCAAGGGCATTGCCTGATGTAGAGTTTATCCCCTCTTTAGATACACAGTTTTCTAACAAATCCAAAGAAAATGTCACACGGTTTGCGTGGAAGTATGATATACCTATCCCAAAGACATATATCTACTATGACAAAGACAAAGCAGATAACTTCATAGAAGAGACAGAGTACCCTAAGATTATCAAAAAGTCTTATGGTCCTTCTAACTATGGAGGATACTTCGTACATAAGGTAGACTCCAAACAAGAAGCTAGAAATCTATTGGCTCAAAAAAAATACTCTCCTGCGTATTTTCAAGACTTTGTACCGATGGAAGCCGATGTGCGTGTAATGCTTATTGGTCATAAGCCTGTCTGTGCATTTTGGAGAAGAGCACCCAAGGGTGAATGGCTAACCAATACAAGCCAAGGGGGAAGCATGGACTATATGGATGTACCCAAAGAGCTTCTTGACCTAGCCGTACAAGTCTCCAAAGATGCCAAGGCTGAGTACTGGGCTTGTGATGTAGCCGTGGGTGAAGATGGTCAGTATCGTATCTTAGAATGTGCCACTGCCTTTGCAGCTTTCCCGTATATTAGAGATTGGATTGGTCAGTACCTTATGTGGAAGTTTTCTAATGGTCGATTTAATAAGCCCAATATCCCTCTATACAATTGGGAAGAATTAGGAAAGATGGATCCATCGGTATTAAGAACCTTACGTCATATTACTTTTGGTAATTATACGCCTTCGTATGATGGTGCGTATTTCCTCGATAAAAAAGTAAGAAAAACCTCTGAAGGAGAGTTATATCTGCATGAGATGGACGCACTCTACCCTATTTTATTGACAGAAAAAAGAACCCAAGAAGAGTGGGCTAGTGAGAAATGGAATTTCCAAGACAATTATGGAAAAACTCTCAGAAAAGTACATGCCAAATCTAATCCAAAAGATACCAAATAATGAAAAAACAATACATATCCTATAAAGAGAGCCTTAGCTTTCTTTATGAGATGCAAAAGCGTTATCCCAATCTTATACAGATAGAAAAGATTGGTACAACGTATGAAGAGCGTGACATCGTTATCGCTAAAATCTCTAAAAATGTAGAGACAGCAGACAGTAAACCTGCCATGCTCTTTACAGGAAGTATCCATGCTAGAGAGTGGATAGGGCATGAACTTGCACTCAAATTTATCTCTTATTTGGCTAAAAATCAAGATATAGACCCCCTACTAGATAAAACATTGACCGAATCTACACTCTATATGGTTCCCTGTCTCAATCCTGATGGCTATGAATACTCACGAAAACATTTTTCTTTTTGGCGTAAAAATAGACGATTGAACCATGATGGTACGTATGGGGTAGATTTGAATAGAAATTTTTCTATAGGCTTTGTCAAACAAAGTAATACCTCTTCTAATGTCTATGGAGGAGAAGAACCATTTTCAGAAGCTGAGACATCTGCTATCAAAGGATTTGTAGATACGCATGACAATATCACTATCGCTTTTGACTACCATTCGCAAGGCAATGTCTTTTTCCCTGCACATAAATTTATGCACGAATCAGAGATAGACGGTACAGATATGAATGTCCTTTGTGCCAATATGAATGATGAGATTTCCAAAGTCACAGGCAGAAAGTATGGTATCCATAGAGGAAAACCACCTACGGCTCTCATCTCTGGTTCGGGTCGTGAATATTATTATTCTAAAGGTATCATCGCTATCGTTGCTGAGGTAGGCACTAAAAATATCCCTGATTATATGAAAAGTATGTCTGGCAGTATCAACGAAAATATCCCTGCTCTCAAACATGCTTTCTCTGAGGTTATCAATTATTCCAATGTTGCACCCAAAAGAGTGGATGGATTTACCATAGAGTGTAGAGATGCTAGTTCTGTGACTTTGATATGGGAATATGAGCAAAGAGAAGATATATGCTTTGAAATCTATAGAAGTACCAAAGACAAAGATGCCTGTAATGAGCGTACTAAAGTTGGTATAGTAGGAGAGAACCGATTTACAGACCAAGATTTAAGCTCTTCTACCAACTATCACTACACCATACGTGCCTTCAACAAAACAACAGGCTATAAATCTCCTTTTGCACCTATCGTCAAAATACGTACTGCCCTCAAAAATGATGAGTTCTTTAAACTTATTTTTGCCAATAAATCAGGTACAGGCTATCTAGGAGAACGTACCCAAGAGCAGAACCGTTCACACTTTGGACTCAACTCTTTATTTGTAGGTATCAATAAATCCAAAGGTATCTGTGACGCTGTTATGAGCTTTGATTTGGATGCTATCCCTCAAAATGCCATCATCAAATCGGCACGTTTTTATATCTATCCTATGAACAGAGTCGCCGCAAAGATAGAAAAGTATGGAGAGTGGAATTTATCACTACTCAATCAAGAAACTTTTAGTGAAATCACCGATTTTAACGAAGTGGACAATGCCTCAACCCAAGGGGTCATAGGTCGTGCCATACAGTCAAGTAATCTCACACAAGGTATTTGGAATCATTGGAGTTTTTCTAAACATGAGTGTACCCTACTCCAAGAAGAACTCAGCAAAAACAAAGCCGTCTTTAGACTAGATGGACCAAAATCTCTACCCCATGGAGAAGACAGCCAAATGATGCAATTTGACATTGGCTATGGTCAGTATGGTGGTGGTATTCAGTACCGACCTATCTTAGACATCAAATATACTTTAGAAAACGAAAAGATAAAACTTCCTGCTTCTACTATCTCAACCATTTGTAGCGACAGAACAGACCCTTCTCTCAAAAGTGGTTTTGATACAGAGGGGCATCGTGTCTATGGCTATATGGATTTTGACCTTTCACAGCTTCCTAACCCAAAATCTACACAGATTACCCAATGTACCTTACGCATACGCAACACCAATACATTTAATAGAAAGTCTGATGTACGTTACTATATAGAACTCGCAGAACTCGATGAGATAGGTAGCTATGAAGACATCAAAAATCGTGAAAAGATAGAATACATAGGCTATGAAGTAGCCGAATCAGACCTACAATACAAAGAGAGTCAATACTTCAAATTTGACACATTCTCCAAGCTCGTCCTCGATGAAATCTACAAAGAAGGCAAAAGCCTAAAACTCGTCATCAAACCTACCTCTTCTTTGGGTATGAAAAGTAGAATTGTAGAGTGGGACAGTGATGTAGAACTCATCGTCAACTACATAGAAAGACGACAAACCCCAGTAGCATCGGTAGAAAATCTCAAAATATCCAAAGAAAACAAGATGATAAAACTCTCATGGAACAAAGTAGAAGACAAAGCCCTCAACGGCTACTTCGTCGTAAGAAACAGTTTTCACACCCCAAAACACTTCATGGATGGCATCAAAATCTACGGAGGAAAAGACAACTACACCTACGACAACTTCGCATCCTTTGAAAAAGAAAAATACTACGCCGTATTTGCCTACGACAACGTACCAAACTTCTCAACCCCTGCCACCATAACCTATACCCCTTTAGAGAAGTATTAGGGGTTTGGGGGTGATTATTATCCTTTACATATCTAAAGGACTCATAACCTTATATGTATTCATCTGAGCCACTACATGGGTATAAATCATCGTAGTCTCCACCGATTTATGACCTAGTAGCTCTTGAATAGTTCTAATGTCCATACCATGTTGCAGTAAATGTGTGGCATAAGAGTGCCTAAAGGTATGAGAACTTATCTTTTTATGTATTTTGGTTTGTTGTGAGGCTATTTTAATATTTCTGCCAAATGTTTTGGGGTGTATATGATGTCTTCTTACTGTATCACTTCGTGGGTCTTTTGAAACTTTGCTCATAGGAAAAAGATATTGCCACTTTGTTTCAAATTGACTATGAGGAGATTTTTTATCCAAAGCATAAGGCAAATAAACAGAACCATAGCCATTTTTTATATCTTTAGCATGAAGTTCTTCCACAAATTCTAACTGTACTAAGAGTCTTTTTTTAAGCTTTTGAGGTAGAGGTATCGTTCTATCTTTAAGAGATTTACTATCCCATATATAAATCTTATCAAAACCCATATCTATATCTTTTATCCTCAAATTTAAGACCTCACTCATACGTAAACCACAACCATACATCAGGAGTGCTATAAGATTATAAATCCCTTTCATATTGCCAATCACTTCCATCACTTCTTCTTTAGTCAAAACTACAGGTATATGCTTTCTTTCTTTAGCCCTAAGAGATTGAATATTTTCTTGACTCATATCTACTCCTAAAACCTCTTTATACAAAAAGAGTATCGCAGAAAAAGCTTGGTTTTGTGTAGAGGGTGATACCTTTTTATAGACAGCTAAATGTGTCAAAAAAGTTTCGATTTCATGCTTTCCCATCTCTTTAGGATGTTTTTTGTTATGAAATAATATATAATGTTTTATCCAATGCACATAGGTTTTTTCAGTAGATAAACTATAATGTTTAAATCTAACTTTATCTCGTACAATATCCAATAATTTTTTCTTAATCTTCATCATTTACCCCTTATATTTTAAGCTCATGTATGCTCTTTTAATGGAATATCAATAATTATTGCTCATTTGTGTTCCAATAACGGATATAAAAGTATTAAAAGCATAGGTCATTTTCATACAATTCTAAGCAATAACAAAGAATAAATATGTTTAAAATAAGCTATGAAAATAGAAATAAAAGAACTCATTGATATAGAGATGACCCTAGAGATATTAGAAAAGTTACCAG
>JAMOTK010000070.1 GCA_027062365.1 Sulfurovum sp. | reverse complement strand
GGTCTTTGGGTTTTTATGAAGATGATGAATGTTTTAAGTATTTACGATGTTGAATCACTTTTTACCTTTAAAGAACAAATCGGGGATATGATGGGTATGGAACTTTGAGTTGTGTAGAAAGGTATGCCCTTATAGTATTTTTATCTTTTATGTATTTACGATTTAATTCAAGTTCTCATTTTTTAGAATAGGAAACAAATAAGGTTCCTTTTAAAAAAGAGCAGACCCAACGGTCTGCTAGTAAGTAGAGGAGGGGTGAACGGGGTTAAATTTTAGATTTTACAAATCCTTCCATATCTTCTACGACTACTTCTAAGGCTCTTTCGCCTGAGATGACTTTTAGGAGGTTTTTTTCTGTGTAGAAGGCTTGGATTTCTTCTAGGGGGTCTGTGTAGATTTTCATTCTATCCCAAAAGACTTCGATGCTGTCATCGCTTCTTTCTTCTCCTGCTTTGGCATCGGCTGCTCGTCCTAGGATTCTCTCTTTGGCTATGTCTTGGCTTACTCTTACTTCGATGACTGAGAGTAGGTCGATATTATCTTCTTTTTCTACTAGGGTATCAAAGGCATTCATTTGTTCTACGCTTCTTGGGTAGCCATCTATGAGGACAACATCTACAGGGGCTTGATTGATGGCTGAGACGATAGTATTTACGATGATTTGTAAGGGTACTAATGCACCTTTAGAGATGTATGATTCTATCTCTTTACCCAAATCACTGCCACTTCCTACTTCTTCTCTAAGCATATCACCTGTGGAGTAATGTACGATGTTTTCATTGTTTTTAGCGATGATACTTGCGTCTGTTGTCTTGCCAGAACCAGGGGCTCCGATGATTAAAAATAGTTTTTTCATAGTTTTCCTTTTATAGTGTAATTATGCTTTTATGCTTTTGTACTTTGTCTAAGTCTTAGACTCAAGTCTCTAAGCTGTTCTTCTTCTACTGGGCTTGGGGCTTGGGTAAGAAGACATTGTGCTTTTTGGGTCTTAGGGAATGCGATGACTTCTCTAATAGAAGATGAATGCGTCATGAGCATGATGAGTCTATCAAGACCAAGTGCAAATCCACCGTGTGGGGGTGCTCCAAATTGGAAGGCTTCTAGTAAGAAGCCAAACTTCTCTTGGGCTTCCTCATCAGGGATGCCCATAAGTGCAAAGATTTCTTTTTGAAGTGCTTCTTTGTGGATACGGATAGATCCACCACCAAGTTCTGTACCATTGAGGACTATATCATAGGCGATAGATTTTAAGTCTTCAATATCGTCATATACGATTTGACCATTTTCATCTGTTTGTGGCATGGTAAAGGCATGGTGCATGGCTTTGGTTTTGCCATCTTCGACTTCAAACATAGGGAAATCCATGACCCACAAAAATTCAAATTTTGTTTGATCAATGAGGTCTAGTTTTTCGTGTTCTGCTAAGAAGATTCTAAAGCGTCCCATATAATCAAGTACAAGTTTTTTCTTTCCTGCACCAAAGAATACAGCGTCACCTACTTCAAGTTCACATCTTTGGATAATCGCTTGAATGTCTTCTTCTGTAAAAAATTTAGCCAAAGGTCCTTTGAGTCCGTCTTCTTTCATCTGAAAATAGCCTAGACCTGATGCTCCAAATTTACGTACATACTCTTCAAACTTTTTCATCTCTCTTTTGGAGAATATCTCATCCCCTTTGGGTACTTTGAGGGCTTTGATACGGTTGGCTTTGGGGTCTTTTGCGATATTTGAGAAAATCTCATTATCACAACGCTCAAAAATATCAATCACATCTACCATTTTGAGGTCATAACGCATATCAGGCTTGTCTGAACCATAGTTTTCCATGGCATCAGCATAAGTCATACGTGTAAATTTCTTAGGAATATCAAAATCACATTTACTAAAGATATTATAGATAAGGTCTTCTGCTACACCAATGACATCTTCTTGGTCACAAAAACTCATCTCGACATCTATTTGTGTAAATTCTGGTTGTCTGTCTGCTCTAAGGTCTTCATCTCTAAAACATTTTGCTATTTGAAAATATCTATCAAATCCACCGACCATTAAAAGCTGTTTAAAGAGTTGTGGTGATTGAGGAAGGGCATAAAACTCTCCTCCATGCACACGAGATGGTACAAGATAATCTCTGGCTCCCTCTGGTGTGGATTTGGTAATAATAGGTGTTTCTACTTCTAAGAAGTTTAATGCATCTAAGGCATTACGTGTAGCAATCGTGGCTTTGGAACGAAGCTTAAAAATATCATAGGCTTTTTGTGTTCTTAGTTCAAGATAACGGTACTTTAGTTTAATCTCTTCGTTGACTTTGTTATCATTGAGTTCAAAAGGCATAGGTTTAGAACGGTTTTCAATGATTAATGTATCTACTACCATTTCTACTTTACCTGTTTTGAGTTTAGGATTTTCAAGTCCTTCTCCTCTGGCTCTCATTGTCCCCGTTGCCACAATGACAAACTGGTCTCTGACTTCGGAGGCTACAGTGTGTACCTCTACATTGTCTGCTGGGTCACAGACGAGTTGTATGACTTGGTCTTTATCTCTAAGGTCGATGAATATGAGTCCACCATGGTCTCTACGGCTAGAAACCCAACCTGCTACAGTGACAGTGTCACCAATATGTTTTTCGTTAATTTCTGCACAATAATGTGTTCTCACAAGCAATCCTAATTTGTTAATATGGAGTTGATTATAGCTAAATATTGTTTAGAATTATATGCCAATTTGAAAGATTTCTTACCCACAAAGCAATATTATGATATTCTAACGCTATTAAAGCTTGAGAGAGATGATATGTATAGTGAAAAATTAGATAAAATAAAAATAGCAGGGTTTGTATTGAAACCCGATGACCCAGCCATACGATTACTTTATATTCGTATAAAGTCTCAATTTGAAGCCAAGGGTATAGCTGTATTACTAGCCGAACATTCTGCAAAGATGATAGGGCTAGAGGGTGTACCTTTTGATAAAATGTGTGAAGAATCAGACTTTTTAGTCTCTTTAGGGGGTGATGGCACACTTTTATCATTGGTACGTAAAAGTTATGCTTTTAATAAACCAGTGGTAGGGATTAATGCAGGGACTTTAGGGTTTTTAGCAGATATTACTATTGATGATGTAGAATTGTTTTTAAATCAATTGCTTTTGGATGTCTATCGTATCGATGATAGGATGATGATAGCAGGGCGTATCGAGAAAAGGAATGGCACATCAGAAAGCTTTTTTGCTTTTAATGATGTGGTTATTAGTAGTCCTAAACCCTCTAAGATGGTACAAGTCAATGCCTCTATCTCTGGAGAAAGATTTAACTCGTACCGTGGAGATGGATTGATTATCTCTACGCCTACAGGCTCTACAGCATACAATCTAGCAGCAGGAGGCCCTGTGGTATATCCTTTGACGAAGGCATTTATCATTACCCCTGTTTTGGCACATTCTTTAGCCAATCAAAGACCCTTGGTCGTCCCTGCTGACTTTAGTATCGAGTTAGATACCGAAAAATATGAAGCCATTGCTACGATAGATGGGCAAGAAGTGTATGCCATGGAGGAGGGTGATGTACTCTTTATCGAAGGTGCTAAAAAAGGTGCAAAACTTTTACATAGAAGAGAGCGTAATTACTTTTCTGTGCTTAGAGAAAAACTACATTGGGGAGATAAGCTTTGGTAGAACGCCTATACTTACGTGACCTTGTTACTTTTAAGGAAGTAGAATTAGAGTTTGACAAAGGATTGGTGGTACTTACAGGCCCTTCTGGTGCAGGTAAATCTGTACTCATGTCTGCGATATTGACAGGGTTTGGGTATAGCACACAAGGGGCTGCTTCTTTGTGTGAAATCACTATAGATAAACCATCTACTTTAAGAGATGAATCGTATCAGTTAGAAGAGACACTCACGCTAAAAACACTTAAAAAAGAAAAGCTTCGTTACCTTATAGAAGGGCAAAATATTTCTAAAAAAATATTGAGAGAGATGTTTACCCCTTATGTACAGTACCTTTCGGTACGAGATAAAGGGGGTTTTGATTCTGATACCTTAGTAGAGATGCTTGATACGCAATTGGTCAATAAAGACAAACGCTTCCAAAAACTTTTTAAAGAATATAGCAAACGATATACCTTATATAGGCAAAAAGTATCAGAATTAGCCAAGATAAAAGAGGATGAATCTAAATTAGCATCATTGGTAGAGTATGCAAAGTATGAAGTAGAAAAGATACGTTCTATCTCTCCTCGTATAGGAGAAGAAGAAGAACTTCTAAAAGTAAAACAACATCTCTCTCGTATAGATAAGATAAAAGATGCACTAGCAGGAGCGATGTCTATTTTTGCACTAGAAGCCAATGTAGAAGAGGTATATAGGCTTTTGGATAAAGATGCTTCTATGTTTACAGATACGATGAATCAGCTTCGTGCTGATTTTGAAGAGACAGAAAACTTAGCAGATGAGCTTGAAGAAGTAGATGTAGAAGAGGTACTCAATAGACTAAGTGACTTAACAACACTGATAAACCGTTATGGTTCTATAGAAGAAGCCTTGTCTTATCAACAAAAAAAAGAAAAAGAACTCTTAGGCTACCAAAATATAGAACAAGACAAAAGTATGTTAGAATCATTTTTATCTTTAGAATATACAGAGCTTCGTATACTATCTTCCAAACTTTCACAAGCACGGCAAAAAGAAGCCAAAGTACTTGAAAAATCTTTAGCTACCTATTTGACAACATTAAAATTACCAGCGTTAGAGTTTGTTTTTACAGCTAAAGATTTAGAAAGTAGGGGTATAGATAGAGTAGAGATACACTTAGGAGACTCAAAGGCTATAACGCTTAGTGGAGGAGAGTTTAACCGTGTCCGTTTGGCATTGATGGCTTCTACCATGTCAGAAAAAGGAAAAAAATCTAGCCAACAAGGTGTCCTTATACTTGATGAGATAGATGCCAATGTGAGTGGAGATGAATCTATAGCCATTGCCAATATGATTCATACTCTCTCTACGGTGTATCAAGTCTTTGCTATCTCGCATCAGCCCCATCTCTCGGCTAAAGCAGACCAACATATCATCGTAAGCAAAGAAGGTAAATATAGTCAGGCTACGGTGCTAGAAGATAAAGGTCGTATTATAGAAATAGCACGTATCATAGCAGGAGAAAATCCTACCAATGAAGCGATAGAGTTTGCCAAAAAATTGAGGTCTTAGTTATACTCTTTTTGTAGTTTCTGGGTATAGTGTATGAGGTATTCTAAATAAATATGCACAATATCTTTGTCTATCATGTTTTCATCGTTTTTGAGGTATGTATTAAATTCAACAAGTAAATCAGAAATCCCTCCTGTACCTAGATTAGTAGCTGAGCCTTTGATACTATGTGTTAATCGTTCTATCTCTTTAAAATTAGATAGGGGTATGGCATTTTGAATCAGTGAAATTTGTGTCAATAATTGGGGGATAAGTTCTTGTACAAACTCTTTGGACTCTTCATCACTAAGCCCCATCTCGATAAGTCTAGCATGACTAAAAGGTGGGTATTGGCAAGAAGGAAGGTCTTTTTGTTTGGGAGTATCAACCTTAGGGATACTCTCTTGTTGATTTGTTATTTGTTTATCTTTACTTTTATAAATCACAAATGCGATGATAAGTAAAACAATAACAGATACTCCAATGATAATCATGGTCATAGTTTTTCCTTTTTTAATTAGAATTATTTTTTAGAGTTATTTTCACTAAATTATAACGATAATTACCTTATTCTTTTGTATGTGTCTATGTATTTTTTAGTTATAATATCCAACTTTTAAAATAAGGTTACTTTTATGATAATAGACACACATTGCCATCTTGATGATGCACGGTATAGAGATGATATAGAACAAGTTTTACAAAATGCAAAAGACAATGGGGTAGAAAAATATATTATCCCAGGGGCAGACCATTTGACCTTGGAAAGGGCTGTGGCATTGTCTGACAAGTATGAAGAGATTTATTTTTCTGTAGGCGTACACCCTTATGATGCTTCTGCGTATGATAAGGCGTATTTAGAACAATTTGTTTTACATCCTAAATGTGTGGCTATTGGTGAATGTGGTTTGGATTATTTCCGTTTACCTGAGACGGATGAATCAATTGTAAAAGAAAAAGAGATGCAAAAAGAGGTTTTTATAGACCAAATATTATGGGCAAAAGAGATGAAAAAACCTCTTATCATTCATGTGCGTGATTCTACTGCTGATTGTCTGGCTCTTTTAGATGAGTACGCGGGAGAAGAGGGGGGTGTTTTGCATTGTTATAATGCCGATGAATCTTTGTTAAAATTGGCAAAAAAGAACTTTTATTATGGCATAGGAGGGGTTATTACCTTTAAAAATGCCAAAAAGCTTATCAATGTTTATCCTAAAATCCCTCAAAATAGACTACTACTAGAAACAGATGCCCCATATCTTACCCCTACGCCACATAGAGGTAAGCGTAATGAGCCTAGTTATACGACCTTTATTGCCCAAAAGATGAGTACACTTTGTGATTTATCTCCCCACGAGATAGCCACCCTTACGAGTAACAATGCCAAAACACTCTTTAGGTTTTAGTGTAGCGTGAAGAATCTTTTTAGATATGTTAGCGTCTTTTTACTCTTATTTTTTACGCTCTTCTCTACGAGGGGATATGCCCTATCTTTAGAAAAAAAGTATCCTAACTATAGCTATGTCTTTCATGAATTTGATGTGGATGAGTCTTATCTTTATGATGATGATTTCATTGCCTTTGTCTCCGAAAATGAGAAGAGACTTAGGCACTTTTATGAACGCTCTCTCAAAAGAGGTAAAATGCTCTTACCTATGATGCAGGGGCTACTTCTCAAAGATGGTATGAGTGATTTGTTTATCTATCTTTCTATGGTAGAATCAGGGTTTTTAACAGATGCTGTGTCTGCTAAAAAGGCTGTAGGGTTATGGCAGTTTATGCCAGCGACTGCGAAGCATTATAATTTAGAAGTATGCAATAATTATGATGAGCGTTATGATGCGATGAGTGCCACATCAGCAGCGATTACCTATCTTAATAAACTTCATAAACAGTTTGGTAAATGGTATCTAGCAGCGATGGCATACAACTGTGGCGAGGGCTGTATGAAAAAAGCCTTAAGAGATGCTAGGACGGATGATTTGAGCATTTTAATAGATGACAATTTGAAGTATCTTCCTAAAGAAACACGGCTTTATATGAAAAAGATTTTACTCGTAGCACTCATAGGAGAGAAAAATATTTTAGATTTTGGAAGCTATGGAAGTGACTTGATTCAAGTAGAAGTATCAGGAGGTACTTCACTGTTGTATCTAGCCAAATTACTCTCTATGAAAGATGAGACACTCTTAGCACTCAATAGACAATATAAAGGACTCTATTTACCTAAAATAAAAAAAGTCTATAAGATAAGTATCCCTGTCAATAAAATCTATGCATTTTATTTACGCTATGAGATGCCTAAAAATACGGTAGACATAAAAAGTAAAATAATGCCTCCAAAATATTTGTATCAGCTCTCTTATCATGTAGAACTAGGGGATAGTTTGGAGAGTATTGCTCACAAATATGACTCCAAAGTAGAAGCGATTAAAAGAGCCAATCATTTAAAATATTCTTTTTTGACTCTTGATGCTTTGTTGCTCATCCCTGTATCAAAAGATATTTTCCAGAGGTACAACAAGCAAAAGTAAAGTCAAATAAAGGGATAATAACTCTTTAATACTGTGTATCTATAGAGGTGTGTATGAGAACTGGTTTTTATCTTTTATCTTTTTGTTTTTTATTGTTTTTAGGTGGATGTTCTCAAAAACATGAAGCAAAGGGTAATCCAAAAGCCACACAATATACCAGTGCTGCTACCCATAGAGCTACGATGCATTCTTATCGTGTAATGGGTAAAAAATATTATCCTAGTTATGTTGAGGTAGGGCAGGTCATGCAGGGTATATCCTCATGGTATGGTCCTAATTTTCATGGCAAGAAAACAAGCAACGGCGAAATATATAATATGAATGGACATACAGCCGCACATAAGACATGGCCTATGGATACAATGGTAAAAGTACGCAATAAAAGAAATGGTAAAAGTACGATAGTACGCATCAATGACAGAGGTCCTTTTGTGAGTGGTCGTATTATTGATTGCTCCTATGCTGCGGGTAAGGCAATAGGGCTAGATAGTGTAGGAATTGCAAAGGTATCGATAGAAGTAGTAGGATTTGCAGGTAAAGTAGAGTCTAAAGAACGCATCGCAGAAGCGATTCGTACCCATACTCAAACACGTGTAACACTCTCTGATTTTGGGGTACAAATTGGGGCATTTAAGTCTCGCAAGGGTGCGTATAAAACCAAAAAAATGTATCTCTCTTGTTATGGAAGGTATACCCCTGTGATAAAACACTTTAATACAGAAGATGCAGCACCTTTATATAGAGTATGGTTAATGGGCTTTGGTTCAGAGCAAGAAGCACGTGATTTTAAAAATAGTCAAGACCTAACAGGTGCATTTATAATACGAAACTAGCATAAAAGGAATAGTGATGATAGCAGTAAGCAGAGAAACCAAAGAGACACAAATAATGGTAAAACTAAACCTTTATGGTTCAGGTCAAGCCAAGATAGATACAGGTGTAGGATTTTATGACCATATGTTAGAAGCATTTACCAAACATGCCCATATCGATATGGAAGTAACGTGTAAAGGGGATGTGCATATTGATGATCACCACACGGTAGAAGATGTGGGTATCGTGATAGGTCAAGCATTTAGAAAAGCAATTTATCCAGTCCAAAGTATAGAACGTTTTGGTAACGCAACGGTGGTAATGGATGAAGCGAGTGTCTCTTGTGATATTGATTTGTCAAATCGTGCCTATCTTGTCTTTGAGCTTCCTCTTGAGGGTAAGGTAGGGCAGTTTGATGTAGAGCTTGTCGAAGAGTTTTTTAAAGCTTTTGCTTTTAACCTTCCTCTGACACTTCACCTTGTATGTCATCGTGGTAGAAATAAACACCATATCATAGAAGCATCATTTAAAGCATTGGCAGTGGCACTTCGTCGTGCTGTGACACCCAATGAACGTGCAGGGATTCCTAGTACAAAAGGTGTCCTATGAATATAGAACTCATAGTCCTTGATGTCGATGGTACCATGACAGATAGCCGTATTACCTATAGTCAAGAGGGAGATGAGATTAAATCTTTCAATGTCAAGGATGGTTTGGCTATCGTGTCATGGAAGAAGTTGGGTAAACAAGTAGCCATTATCACAGGAAGAAGCTCCAAAATCGTAGAACGCCGTGCCAAAGAGTTGCATATAGAGCATTTTTATCAAGGGATTCATAACAAAAGAGAAGTCTTAGAAAAGCTACTCATCAAGCTAGACCTTACTATGGAAAATATAGCAGTGATAGGCGATGATTTAAATGATTTACAAATGTTAAAATTAGCAAAAATTTCATTTGTTCCTCGTGATGCAAGTATTTATGTAGATAAAATAGCCAATGTGATATTGACCAAAAAAGGTGGAGATGGTGCTGTGCGTGAAATGATAGAGTATCTTATCATAGAAGAGAGATTAGAGAAAGAGTATTTAGCCTTATGGGATTGAGAATAGAACTCCTATTATTTGTGAGTATCATTATGATTACACTGGTTTCTTTTACAACAGAACTCGCTAGTACGATAGAAAAAACTGAAAAATTTACCAAAGAGTTAGAGTTTAGCTATACAACATTTAGAGAAGTAGACAAAACAAAGTTACAAGCCATTGCTTATGGTACGTATGGGATGCGTGATAGTGGTATATTAAGTATTGATAACCTTAAGTATCAAACCGAAAAGATAGAGTCTTTGGTTGCCCAAAAAGGTAGATATAAAGGCAGTATTATCTACCTTGAAGGCAATGTTATCTTTCAGGATTCTCAAGGATATAACTGTGAAACAGAACAAGCTGAGTATGACCAAGATACAGAAATATTGAATATTACATCACCCTATATCGCAACACGAGCCAAAAATATAGTCTTTGGTGATACTTTAACGTATAATACACGCAGTAAAGAAGCTTATGGTACGGTGATTGATGCGATAGTTTATACAGTTGAAAAGTAAATATCGCTATAATGCTTTAAATATATTATCACAAAGGTTTACATTGAATTTTTTAAAAATAGCACTTTTTTTTACCCTCACATTCGTAGCTTTCGCAGGAAAAGTTGAAATCACATCAGATTCTATGCAGGCAAAAAGTTTAAATCATGAAATACATTTTATTGGTAATGCTAAAGTAAAACAACTTAAAGATTGGATTACAGCAGATAAAATAATCATTTATTTTGATGACAATAATCAAACAAAAATGTACAAAGCCATAGGCAATGCAGATTTTGAATTTTCTAATGAGAAAGGACACTATCTAGGTAACTCTGAAATTGTAGAATACTATCCACTCACATCGGTTTATGTTTTGATTAAGAAAGCAAAAGTCAAAAATTTGCTTAATGGAAATACCGTAAATGGGGATAAGATTACGGTAGATATGATTACAGGAAAAAGCAATGTAGAGGGTACAAAATCTAAGCCCGTAAAATTTATTTTAGAAACAGGGAAATAATGATGTTACCAAGAGTAGTTGAAGCTAAATTTATTAAATCAGCCCAGAGTATCGCTGATTCTTTGCCTGATGATATGAGTGAAGTAGTCTTTTTAGGACGTTCTAATGTAGGTAAAAGTTCTACACTCAATGGGCTAACGCAACGTAAAAATCTAGCAAAATCTTCTGCTACACCAGGAAAAACACAACTGATAAACTTTTTTGAAACACGGTATCTCTATGATGAACAGAGTTATCCTGTGCGTTTTGTAGATTTACCAGGCTTTGGGTATGCAAAAGTATCTAAAACACTCAAAGAAGTATGGCAAAAAAACTTAGTTGAATTTATACAGCATCGGGTCTCTATCCGTTTGTTTATTCATCTTCGTGATGCACGTCATCCATATGCCAAAATAGATGATGATGTAGAAGCCTATATCTCTGAGTTTATACGCCCTGACCAACAGTACTTGACTGTGTTTACCAAGATAGACAAACTCAATCAAAAAGAACGCAATAAACTTAAACGTGAATTTCCAAATTCTATTACCGTAACCAATCTCAAAAAAAATGGCTATGATAGAGTGCATAAAATTATTTTACACACTATTTTTGCTGTAGATGATATGCCCAAAAAAGATAAAAATAAAGAAGAGGGTAAAGAGTGATAACCCTGCACAAAGCAAAACTAAGCGACATACCTGCTATGCAATTACTCGTTACCCAAGAGATAAAAGATGGTATTATCCTTGACCGTACAAATGATGATATAGCGACCAATATACGCTCTTATGTCTTAGCCAAAAATAAGGATGTATTGGTAGGATATACGGCTTTACATATTCATTCTAAAAGGGTAGCTGAGATACGTAGTTTGATTGTCGATGCATCATACCGAGGAGAGTCTATAGGCAAACGTATGGTAGAATTTACACTACAAGAAGCCAAAGACTTGGGTGTAGAAGAAGATGTACTTGTCCTTACCTATCTACCCGTATTTTTTGAGAAGTTACACTTTAAAGAGATTAATAAAGAAGTCATTCCTGAGCATAAAATTTGGGCAGACTGTATCAAATGTATTCATTTTCCTGTATGTAATGAAGTAGCACTCATTTATAAACTAGCATCATAACGAAGGAACTATATGGAACGTGTAACAAAGGCAGAGCATAAACTAATCTTTATGATAGCCATCTATCTGTTTATTTTATTTTATCCTATGCTTATCTCTATTTATGTTTTTTTACCTCTTTTTATTGGGGCGATGTCTTATACACTTTTAAGAGGATTAGAAAAAGGAAAAACCACTTCTTTATTGATTGCGATTGTCTATCTTATCAATCTTGAAGTCAATCTCTCTTTACCTCTTTTTCTTACGATTATCTCTTCTTTTGTCTTTTATGTGACGCTGTATCCTTCTTTAAAGCACTTTAGGCATTGTAAAGTATGTCGACCTTTGTTATCTGTATTTTTATTAGATATATTCTATTTAGGTGCTTTATTTTTCTTTGATTTTATCTTCCAGACCCAGAGTGTCTTTTTAGATAGTATTTTACTCTACTCCTTGGTGGTCGATATGTTAATAGTGGTATTATTATGAAATATAAATTTATTATTTTTATTTTTCTTGTGTTTTGGGGTGTAATGGTAGCACGGCTTTATCATGTAAGTATCAAATCAAACTTTTATTATGAAGGGTTAGCCAAAGAAAATATAGAACGACAACAGTTTATCAAGCCCGTGAGAGGCGAAATTATGGATACCAATGGTAATCTTCTTGCGATGAATCAGATAGGTTTTTCTCTCTCTATCGCACCTCATTTTAAACAAAAAAGTGAACGCTTAGCTAAAATTATTGATAAACTCATACATACCTTTCCTAATCTTGATAGAGAAGTGATGCGTAAAGTATATAAAAAGCACAATTCACCCTATAATCATAAGTACATTAAAGTTGTAGATTTTATACACTATTCCAATATGATGGGGGCCTATCCAAAGCTCTCTTTACTAGAAGATATTAAAATAGAAGCTGAAACAAAACGCTATTATCCTTATGGACGATATGCTGCACATATCGTAGGCTATACAGGACGCTCAAACAAAAAAGAAAATGCCAAAGACAGTGTGGTAAATGAAGTAGGAAAAGTAGGAAAAACAGGACTAGAACGTCACTACAATACCGTCTTACAAGGTAGTCTAGGCTATGAAGTGTCAAAAGTAACAGCGACCAATAAAGCCGTAGAAGTTTTAGAAAAAGAGCTTCCTAAAGACAATAAAAATATCACACTTAATATAGATATTGACTTACAAAAAATGATTTATGAACGTTTTGGTGAGCATACAGGGGTAGCTATTGTCATGCGAACCAATGGAGAGATACTCGCAGGTGTTTCTTATCCTGCGTATGATCCCAATCTTTTTGTGGGGGGGATTAGTTCTAAAGCATGGAAAGCGTTACAAGCCAATCTTGCACACCCTTTTACCAATAAACTCATCCATGGTACGTACCCCCCAGGCTCAACCATTAAAATGGGTATGGCTTTAGCATATTCTAAAGCCATACCTCATATTTTAGAAGGTTCAGAACGTTGTAATGGATATATTACATTAGGCTCTAGTCGGCATAAATTTAGATGTTGGTCACGTTGGGGGCATGGTACAGTCCCTTTACGAAAAGCCATACGAGAGAGCTGTGATGTGTACTTTTATAACAAAAGTTTAAAAGTAGGTATTAATGCTATGGCAAAATACCTTAAAACCTTTGGGTTAGGTGTCAAGACAGGTGTAGATTTACCTAGAGAGTACTCAGGTATTATGCCAGACAAACAGTGGAAAAGAAAACGGTTTAATGAGCCATGGTACTTAGGTGAGACTGTCATTTCTGCTATTGGTCAAGGGTATGACCTCGTCACTCCTTTACAAGTAGCACGGTATACAGGACTCCTTGCCACATCCAATCTAGCCGTGCCACATATCGCAAAAACAATCGATGGTAAAGTATTACAACCTGAGCTAAAACATATTGAGTTTAATGCACATTATTTGGAAGAGATACGCAAAGGGATGTATGATGTGTGTAATATCCGTGGAGGAACAGCTTTTAGAACGATGAGTAAACTTCCTATCGTTGTAGCAGGTAAAACAGGTACATCACAAGTTACCTCTATTCCCCAATCTACCAAAAAACGTCTCAAAGAATCTGAACTAGCTTATTTTCATCGTTCTCACGCATGGATAACGACCTACGCACCCTATGACAATCCTCAATATATTGTCACCATGTTAGTAGAACACGGAGGACACGGAGGAAGTACAGCAGGACCTATGGTAGCAGATATTTACAAATGGCTATACTCCCATGGTTACTTTAACAACATTACAAAAAGTAATGTAGAAAAAGACAATCAGGATAATTAAATCTCATGCTCAAATACTTCACCCATTTGTACAAAATAAATCGTTTCTTTGAGGATATTTTTGATAGGTGCTGTCGTTGTAAATCCATAAGAGATAAGGGTTTCTAAAACCTCCCCTTGGTAGGCATTCTCTAAGATAGAAATATACGCTTCTTTGAGGTAAGGACGGATACTTTTTAAGTCCGAGAGTAGGTCGGTTCTATACGCTTCCATAGGATGGGATTTTCCATAATCTGCATAGAGGTCATCTTTGTCAATATCATCGGATGCTTGTAACATCTTACAAAAGATAAAGTCTTCAAAATTTTTAGCGATATATTCGGCTTCATCATCTTCCCAAATGAGAACAATAGGGGAGTCTTCTATATTTTGGTTTTGGTTATGGTTATAAAAGGCATAGGTATTGCCCTCAGCTGTGGTAGCAAAAGGGATAAAATGATGGGTCTTTGTATCCCATGATTTTGGAAACTCAAAATGTAGTATGGCATGAGGGGTAAGTAACTCAAAGTCAGACCCCCCAGAATGTAATAAAAGAGGTGGATGCTCTTTGAGAGTAGGATAGATATTTTCTGCCCACGTGAGATTTTTGCCAAGAGGCTCTTCAAACCCTCTCATCCAATTGGTCATATCAGATTCAAAGAGTCTTTTGTAGAGCTTTGGGAAGTTAAAATTGTGTTGTATTTCTAATTGTGCTAATGTTATCATCGGTGTATTCCAAATTATAGTTTTTAAATATATAACTAAAATTACATCAAGACTTGCTTCCTCCATGAATCATATCTGATATAATCCCTTTTTCATCTTGGTTTTCGGCGATTATTACACCTATAATATGAAGAGGTACAAAAATAAGTATAGCATTAAAGACCAATTCATGTATCTCTTTGATACTATGGGCTGTCTCTTTTAGCAGTCCTAACGTTTCATAAAAGTGTATGATTAGACCTGATAGTGCCATAAATATTAAGACACTATAGATAAATATATACTCTAGTTTTACTATCTTTTTATGGATACTTTGTGTTTTGAAATTTTGATAATTTTGTGTGCCACTTTGGGTAAAAAAGAGTATCACTCTCCACAATAATAATGCAGTGAGGGCATACCCCAAGATAATATGCCATTCCCACATCGGCGCACGTATGGCTTTTGCCAATACTTTGGCTTGTACTTCTGTGACTTCTAGGTTTATTTCA
The DNA here is from genome assembly GCA_027062365.1 of Sulfurovum sp. Taxonomy (GTDB): domain Bacteria; phylum Campylobacterota; class Campylobacteria; order Campylobacterales; family Sulfurovaceae; genus Sulfurovum. The sequence goes on along the minus strand of JAMOTK010000070.1, from coordinate 1,346 downwards.
GAAAGTTTTTGCGTGAGTAGTTCAGCATTACTTCTCCATGACAAAAAGGTCTTACGTAAAAACACTGTACCCAATAATCCTAATACTACAGTAGCATGAACCCAATGCCAAACCCTAAAATCCAAACGCCATTTTTGCATATTTTATCCTTTTAAAATAGTTAATAGACTATTATATCATTAAAATAAAAAGGTATTATTATGCAATTACAAAAAGGAAGATATAAACACTATAAAGGTGCGATGTATGAAGTCATTAGCACAGCACAACACTCAGAGACAGAAGAATGGATGGTGGTATACAAAGCATTGTATGGAGCAGAGGGGATGTGGGTACGTCCGTATGCTATGTTTGTAGAAAAGGTAGCAGTTGCAGGAGAGATGATAGATAGATTTTCTTACGTGGACTCACTGTAATAGGCTAAATGCCTTCCATCACTTGGGCATTAAAATGTATGAGTGTATCGCCTGAAAATGTAACATTATAGTTATAGAGGTGATAATGATAACTCTATCGTAAAATTGATACGGTTTATCATGTTTTGGGATGGATGAATGAGGGGGCTGTGTATTTTTAAAGATATGAATACGCAAGGTTAATGTACGACCCAGACCATAGTGAAGAGGAAGATAGGTTTATCTTACTTGGATTTAGTGCTAAGTCAAAGATATTAACAGTTGTGCATTGTCATAGAGATGATGAATATAATATAAGGAGTATATATCATGAGAAAAGAGTATGACTTTAGTAATTCAATCCAAAATCCTTATGCCAAAAAGGTAAAAAAACAGATTTCAATTAAAATTGAAACAGATACGATTAGCTATTTTAAAGCGTTAGCAGAGAAAGTAGGCATACCTTATCAAAATTTGATGAATGCGTATTTAACCGATTGTGCTGTGAATCATGTAGAACCTAAGTTGGAGTGGTCGTAGCACCCGAACTTCTTTCTACTTTCTTATGCTATAATAACCTAAAAAAGGCTATAAATATGAAGTTCGCAAACCCCACAAATGATATAGCATTTAAAAAGATATTTGGTGATGAAAATAAAACAGAAGTGCTAATATCATTTCTAAACTCAATACTTGACTTCAAAGGAAATAAAGAGATAAAAAGTGTAACAATAGCCAATCCATACCAAGTGCCCAAAATAAAAGAGCTAAAAAACACAATACTTGATATAAAAGCAATAAACCAAAATGATGAACACTTTATCGTAGAGATGCAAGTAGAAAAAGATAAAGAGTTCGCTAAAAGAAGCCTATACTATACATCAAAATCTTATGTAGAACAGATTGATAAAGGTGTGAATTATAAAGAACTACAAAAAGTATATTTTATAG